>NZ_LZJB01000321.1:0-14835 GCF_001666895.1 Mycobacterium sp. E3298 | reverse complement strand
CAGCCGCACCGTCGGGGGCGCCGACGCCGGCCAGCCGGGCGAGGCGGGAGCGCACGCGGCGCAGCAACTGGCCGGCGGCCTTACGGGTGAACGTCAACCCGAGGACCTGGCCGGGTTCGGCGTAGCCGTTGGCGACGAGCCAGACCACCCGCGCGGCCATGGTCTCGGTTTTGCCCGCGCCGGCGCCGGCGATCACGACCAACGGGCCGGGCGGGGCCGCGATGACGGCGGCCTGCTCGTCGGTGGGCGGGAAAAGCCCCAGCGCTCGGGCCAATTCGGCCGGGCTGTACCGTGCGTTCACCGTTCCGCCCCGTCCGCGTGGGCCGGGCACGAGGGCCGTATCGGGCAATGCGAGCAGCCGTCGTTGCGCCGGGCGATGAACCGGGGCCCGGCGGTCGCCTCGGCGGCGCGGACCACCAGCCGGCGCCATTCGTCGCGGGCGGCCGGGGTCAACGGATCCTGTTCGCGCTCCGTCGCGCCGCAGGCCCCGGCCTTGCCGACGTAGACCAGCCGCGCGCCGCCCGGCTCCTCGCCGGCCGCCACCATGCCCTCGGCGACCGCCAACTGATACATCGCGAGCTGGGCGTGCTGTTGGGCGTCGTCCTTGCTGACCGGCGTCTTACCGGTCTTGACGTCGACGATCACCAACCGGCCGGCGGCGTCGCGCTCCAACCGGTCGACCCGGCCGCGCAGCCGGACTTCGCCACCGCCATCGCGGGACGCGGCCAGGGTTCCGTCGATCTCGACCTCGACGCCGACCTCGGTCAGCGCTCCGCGGGTCTGCGCCCGCCACTCGACGAAGGCCTCGATCATCGCGCGGTGCCGCGCCAGCTCGTTGGCCGAATGCCACTCCGCCTCGAAGGGCAGGTGGCGCCAGGCGCGGTCCAGCTCGGCCAGCAATTCCGTTGCGCTTTTGCGTGATTCGGCGACCAGGGCGTGCACCACCGAACCAATGGTCGAGCGCAGATCGCGCGGGTTGGTGCCACCGTGCCGTTCGGCCAGCCACCGCAGCGGGCAGTCGTTGAGCGTCTGCAGGGTCGACGGGGTCAGGGTGACGGCATCGCCTTCGCCGTGCAGCGGTTCGCTGGTGCTGACCGGGGTCAGGCCGTGCCAGCCGGCCGGGTCGGCGCCCGGCACGCCGGCCCGGGCGAGCCGCGCCAATTGCGTTGCCGCACAGGCGCGGGCGGCGTCGTCGACCGCCCCGTCGGGCGCGCACACGACACCGCGCAGCCGGCCCACCAACGCCGCAGCGGACAACACCCGTGGCGCCGCGATGGGTTGCACGCCAACCGAATCGGCGTCGCCGTCGGCCCACTGCGCGAGCTCGTGGAAGAACACCGACGGCAGCGCGGCCTCTTGATCCGCGCCCCCGGAATCGCTGTCCACGGCGGTCACCAACAATCGCCGGCGGGCCCGGCCCATCGCGGCGACAAGCAGCCGCCGCTCCTCGGCCAGCAGCGGCGCCCGCACCGACGCCTCCTCGGCGACGCCGTCCAGCACGTCCAGCAGTCGCTGGGTGGCCAGGACCCCGCCACGCGGGACGGTGTTGGGCCACAACCCCTCCTGCAACCCGGCGATGACGACCATGTCCCATTCGTGGCCCAGGGCGGCGTGCGCGCTGAGCACCCGCACCTGCTCCACCGTCGACACCGGCTCCTGGTTCACGCTCGGCAGGTGCAGCGCGCCGACGTGGTCGACGAGCCCGCGCAGCGACGCGCCCGAGGTCCGGGACACGTACTGGTCGGTGATGTCGAACAACGCGGTCACCGCCTCCAGGTCCCGGGCGGCCTGCGCGCCGGCGGGCCCGCCGCGCTCGGCCGCCGACAGCCAGCGACGCTGCAGGCCGCAACGCTGCCACGCCGCCCAGAGGGTGTAGCGCGGGTCTTGGCCCGCACGATGGCAGCGCGCGGCCGCGTCCAGCACCGCGCGCACCCGCTGCACCGGGCGAAGCTGCGGCCCCGAAAGTGGCGCGGCGCCGGACAGCGCGTCGGCCAGCAGGTCCGCGAAATCGCGCGGCGCGCGATCGGCGTTGGCGCGCTGCAGCGTTCGGCGCAGCTGCCGCAGCGAGACCGGGTCGACTCGGCCGATCGGACCGGTCAGCAGCGCGAGGGCCCGGTCGCCGTCGAGCCCGTCGGCGGTGGCCGCCAGGACGGTCAGCAGGGCGCGGGCCGCAGGCTCGTCGGACAGCGACCCGCTGGCCGCCGGTGCGGCCACCGGCACCCCGGCGGCGGCCAGCGCGCGCGGCAAGCGGGCGCCGGCCCGCGGCACCGAACGGACGATGACCGCCATCCGCGACCACGGCACGCCGTCGAGCAGGTGCGCCCGGCGCAGCGCGTCCGCGATCATCGCCGCCTCCGCGTGCGCGGACGCGGCCAGGCGCACTTTGACCGACCCCTGCTCAGGCCCGGTGCCCTCGATCCGCCTGCCTGCGCTGCCGCCGGGCAGCCGGCGCGCGATGCCGCTGACCGCGCGGGCCACCGCCGAGGCGCAGCGATGCGAGGCCGTCAACGTGACCGACGGCGAATCCCCGTCCAACAGCCCGGCGGATTCACCGCCCCGAAAACCGAACACCGCCTGATTGGCGTCCCCGGCGATCAACGCCAGCTCCGCGCCCGCCGCGAGCACCCGGACCAGCCGGGCCGCCTGCGGGTCGAGCTGCTGGGCGTCGTCGACCAGCAATACCCGCACCCGGCCCCGCTCGGCCGCCAGCAGCTCGGGATCGACCGCGAAGGCTTCCAGGGCGGCACCCACCAGTTCGGCGGCCCCCAGCGCCGGCGTCGTCGCCTGCGGCGCCGCGGTGCCGACCGCCGCCCGCAGCAGCATCACCTGCTCGTACTGGCGCGCGAACCGGCCGGCGGCGGTCCATTCCGGACGCCGGCACCGACGGCCCAGCCGCTCCAGCTCCTGCGGGTCCACACCCCGTTCGGCGCAGCGCGCCAACATGTTTCGCAGTTCGGTGGCGAAGCCCGCGGTGGCCAGCGCGGGCCGCAGATGGGCGGGCCACGCCACCGCCGCGCGCGGCCCGTCCTCGAGGTCGCCGGCCAGCAGCTCCCGGATGATGGCGTCCTGTTCGGCGCTGGTGACCAGCCGCGGCGGCGCATCGCCGGCCCGCTCGGCGGCCCGGCGCAGCACCGCGTACGCGTAGCCGTGCACGGTGCGGACGAGCGGTTCGCGCACGGCGGCCCGGCCGGGCCCCGCGGAGCGCGGACGCAGCAGGGCCGTCGTCAGCGTGCTGCGCGCCCGCATCCCCAGCCGGCCCGAACCGGTAAGCAGCAGAACCGATTCGGGGGCCAGGCCGGCGTCTATCTGGGCGACCGCGGCCTCGATGAGCAGACTGCTCTTGCCGGTGCCGGGCCCGCCCAGCACCCGGACCGGCCCGCGCACGCCGGGCGCAAGCAGGGCAAGCGCCTCGGGGTCCCAGGTGAACGACATGGCTGCAATGGAATCACCAGGGTCTGACAAGTCGGCCCGACCCGCGCGGCCGCGGGCCCCTACGCTGGAGGCCGCGAACAGCCCGACGAACGGTTGAGGAGGTAGACATCGTGACGGACGTCTTTCCCAGCGACGAAGCGCCCGAAGGTGACGCCGCGGAACAACTGCAACCGGTCGACGTCGACGACGAATCCGGCCTGGACACCGAATACCTGACCGTGGCCGATCGCGAGGCGAACGAGGCCGATGTGATCGAGCAGGCCTACATCGTCCCCACCGAGGACGAGTGGGAAGACGGACGCTGAGCCGGCCGCCCGCGAGCTCTCGTGACGGCGGCTGGCACGATCGACGCGTGACCGCTGATCTCCATGTGCACCGCTACGGCCCGGCGGGACCGGTGCGGGTGCTGGCGCTGCACGGGTTGACCGGCCACGGACGGCGCTGGCAGCAGCTGGCCGGCCTGCTCCCCGAAATCACTTTCGCCGCACCGGATCTGATCGGCCACGGCAGGTCGACCTGGGCGGCGCCGTGGACCATCGACGCCAACGTCGCGGCGATGGCCGCGCTGCTCGACGACCAGGCCGAGGCGCCTGCGCTGGTGGTGGGCCACTCCTTCGGGGGCGGCCTCGCCATGCAGCTGGCCGCGGCACGACCGGACCTGGTGGCGGCGCTGTTGCTGCTCGACCCGGCGGTCGGGCTGGACGGCGGTTGGATGCGCCAGATCGCGGACGCGATGTTGGCCTCGCCCGACTACCCCGACGCCGAGGAGGCGCGCCTGGAGAAGGTGCACGGCTCCTGGTCGGACGTCGACACGGCGCTGCTGGACGCCGAGATCGGCGAGCATCTGATCGCGCTGCCGGGCGGCCGGTACGGCTGGCGCGTCAGCCTGCCGGCGATGATGTCGTACTGGAGCGAGCTGGCCCGGGACATCGTGTTCCCGCCGGCCGGAACGCCGACGATCCTGGTGCGCGCGAAGCGCACCTCGCCGCCATACGTCAGCGACCGACTGATCGCCGGGCTGCAGGACCGGTTGGGACCGGATTTCCGGCTATTGGATTTCGACTGCAACCACATGGTCCCCTACGCCGCGCCGGCGGAAGTCGCCGCGCTGACGCGCGAGTTGCTCGAGGCGCGCTGACCGTGGCGCCGGTGACCGAGGAGCAGGTCGAGCGGGTGCGCGCGCTGGTCGCGGCGATCCCGTCGGGCAGGGTCGCCACCTATGGCGACATCGCCGACGTCGCAGGTCTTTCCAGCCCGCGCATCGTCGGCTGGATCATGCGGACCGACTCCTCGGACCTGCCGTGGCACCGGGTGATCACCGCCTCCGGGCGCCCCGCGCGTCATCTGACCACCCGGCAGCTCGAGCTGCTGCGCGCCGAAGGGGTGCTGGCCACCGACGGCAAGATCGCGCTGCGCGAGGTGCGCCACGACTTCGGGCGCTAAAGGATCAGCCGGACCAGCGCCGCGGTGCGGGCCAGCCCGGGAAAGGCCTCGGCGGTCGACCGTGGGTGCAGCGCATGGACGGCGAGGCGAAACATCAAGGCCCGCAACAACATCTGCGGCCACTCCGGCAACGCGTTCCAGCGTTCGATAAGTCCGTCGTCGGCCTCGCCCCAGGACAGGGCGTCGACGACAACGACACCGGCCGCCCACGACGCGGGGCGCCAGTACGGCGTGATGTCGGTGATCCCCGGGGCGGCGGTGCCAACGAAAAGCACTGTGCCGTAAAGGTCTCCGTGCACCAGCTGGTTCGGGCTCTTGGTCGGCCGGCGCAGGGTGGCCAGCTGATTGATCAGCTCCACCGACCGCTCGGCGTCGGCCGTCGGCGGGGCGGTCCGCGCGCCAGGGGGCACCGAGGCCAACGGCCGTTCCTCCCAGGCGGCGCGGTCGGCGGCGATGAAGATGTCCACGTCGCCCCACGGCGCGGTGGGGCCCTGCGTCAGGAATCGGGGACGCTCCAGTTTGCCGGTCGCCTCGTGCAGGCGCACCGCCGCCGAGACCACCTCGTCGTGCCGCGGTTCGGGCGTGCCGGCGACGAAAGTGTCCGCCCGCCACCCCGAAACGACGTACCGTCCGTCCGTCGAGCGGACCGGGCGGGCCAGCCGGACGCCGTCGACGAACAACGTCTCGCGCACCCGGGCCGACCAAGCCGCCCGGGCGTGGTCGGCCACCAGCGACAGGACGACCTCGCCGCAGCGCCAGCCGCCTTCCCAGCTAGCCCCCAGATAGACGGGCTTGACACCGGCCAAACCAAACGCCGCCAGCACATGCTCCGGCGGTGGCTCGACATTCACACGGGTAGCCTAGACGAGGCCACCTGCCGTATCGGGTCAGTACATCACCATGTCGGGTTGCATTTGCTGCGCCCACGCCACGATGCCGCCCTGCAGATGCACGGCGTCGGCGAATCCGGCCTTCTTCACCGCCGCCAGCGCCTCGGCCGAACGCACCCCCGTCTTGCAATACAGCACCGGGATGCGGTCGTGCGGCAGCTTTGCCAGACCCTCACCCGAGTCGATCGACGACTGCGGGATCAGCTGGGCGCCATCGATGTGATTGATCTCCCACTCGACCTGCTCGCGGACGTCGATCAGCGCCAGCTTCGTGCCGGAGTCCAGCAACGCGCGCAACTCACGCGGGGTGATCGTCGACTCCGCGGCGAGGTCACCGGGCGCCCCGCCGCAGAACTCCTCGTAGTCGACCAGTCCGGTGATCGCGGGCGCGGCCGGGTCCTTGCGGATCGTGATGGTGCGGTAGGACATTTCGAGCGCGTCGTAGATCATGAGCCGGCCCAGCAGCGATTCGCCCATCCCGGTGATGAGTTTGATCGCCTCGGTGCTCATCACCGACGCGACGGAGGCGCACACGATGCCGAGCACGCCGCCCTCCGCGCACGACGGCACCGTGCCGGGCGGCGGCGGTTCCGGGTAGAGGTCGCGGTAGTTGAGGCCCCGCCCGCCGGGCGCGTCCTCCCAGAACACCGACACCTGGCCCTCGAAGCGGTAGATGGACCCCCAGACGTACGGCTTGCCCGCAAGCACGGCGGCGTCGTTGACCAGGTAGCGGGTGGCGAAGTTGTCGGTGCCGTCCATGATCAGGTCGTATTGCCCGAACAGGTCGACGGCGTTGCTCGAATCCAACCGCAACTCGTGCAGCCGCACCCGAACCAACGGGTTGATCGCTTCGATCGACTCGCGCGCTGACCGGGCCTTGGGGCGTCCGACGTCGGCGACGCCGTGGATGATCTGGCGCTGCAGGTTGGACTCGTCGACGACGTCGAAGTCGACGACGCCGATCGTGCCGACCCCGGCCGCGGCCAGGTACAGCAGCGTCGGCGCGCCGAGCCCACCAGCGCCGATCACCAGCACGCGAGCGTTCTTCAGCCGCTTCTGCCCGTCGACGCCGAGGCCCGGAATGATCAGATGGCGGCTGTAGCGGGCCACCTCATCGCGGGTCAGTTCGCCAGCCGGCTCCACGAGGGGCGGCAGCGCTGTCTGCGGCGTCGACACGGCCGGACATCCTCCTATTCGGTCTCGCGAACGCGGTTTGTCGTCCACCACCATCACAGCAGCCGCCGTGGTGGACGGCAATGAATTCAACCCGCCGCAGCCCGGCGCGCATCGTCACCGGGCTAGGTTTGACCGCCCGCCTCCTCCTCACGCCGCAGCCCGGCGCGCATCGTCACCGGGCTAGGCGATCGGGAACGGCCAGGGGTTGAATCGGCAGGTCTTCCCGTCGGCCTTGACGAAGTCCGGGTCGAACTTGGCCGCATCGTCATTGGACGTGGAGAACGTCTGCTGCATCATCACCGGCGCCAAAGCGCCCTGCTGCTCGCACGGTTCGTGGCGGACGTATCCGATGGCGTGGCCGACCTCGTGATTGATCACGTATTGGCGGTAGGAGCCGATGTCCCCCTCGAAGGGGACGGCTCCGCGCACCCAGCGCGCCTCGTTGATGAAGACTCGCGACTGCCGGTCCTGGCCGAAGGACGGGTTGTAGCACGAGGTTTCCAGACGGAATTCGTATCCGCAGCCCTCGCGGACCGTCACCGGGGACACCAGGGAGATCCGAAAGTCGGGCTTGCCGTTGTCGATCCGGATGAACGCGAATTGCGGGTTGTGCGTCCAGCCCTTGGGATTGGCGAGGGTCTGGTCGACCATCTGGGCAAAAGCGTTGTCGCCGCCGAACATTGTGGGGTCGATGCCGTCCTCCACCTCCACGGTGTACCGAAACACCCTGACGGTGCCCTGGCCGATCTGCGGCGTCGTGCCGGGGACGATGTGCCACGTCTTCTCGCCCGCTTCGGTGAACGGGCCGCCGTCCGGCAGCGTCCCGGCCGGCAGGTTGGCATCGAACGCGGCGAGCCCGCGCGGCGGCGCGTCGATGATCGAGGTGCCCACGGCCTCCATCGCCTGCGGACTCTGGATGGGCTGGTTGGCCGTGGGCTTCGTCGCGGCGGTGCCGGTCATCGTCTGGTAGACGACGATCGCGGTGAGCACCGACAGCGCGGGCAACGCGTACGCGCGCCAGCCGTAGGTGGAGACGAACCGTCCCAGCCATGTCTGTTTGCGCCACTGGCGCGGCCGCTCCCGGTCGGCGCGGGTGCGTCCGCCGTCGCGGGCGATCGGGTCGCGCAGGGCGCGCAGGGGTTCCCGCCACTCGTCGCGCAGCACCGGGACGCGACCGGTGCCGCGCGAGGGCCGCTGGGAAGTCATTTCCCCAGGATTACACAGTCGGCACCGGCGCCGTCCTTGGCGCGCCCGAATGCACCGCCCGACACCGCTTTCTGCCAGCGACGACGGCGGCGACGACGATCGCCGGAACGGCGCGGGTAGTAATGTCTGTGCCACGAGCCGCGCGCGGCCGGCCCTCCAGTGCCGGCGGCCGGTTGCCAACGCATCAGATGAGGACTCGATGAGCGAACTCGCCAAACCCGCGGCGCGGCGCGCCGTGAGGTCGGCCGACCGCAGTCGGCCCGGGGACGGCATTGCGGCTTCGAGCCGGCGCGGCAACCGATTGCCCCGCGATGAGCGCCGCGGTCAATTGCTCATCGTCGCCAGCGACGTCTTCGTCGATCGCGGCTACCACGCCGCCGGCATGGACGAGATCGCCGACCGCGCGGGCGTCAGCAAACCGGTTCTGTATCAACACTTCTCGAGCAAGCTCGAGTTGTATCTGGCCGTGCTGGCCCGGCACGTGGAGAACCTGGTCTCGGGCGTGCAGCAGGCTTTGAACACCACCACCGACAACCGACGCCGGCTGCACGCGGCGGTCCAGGCGTTCTTCGACTTCATCGAGCACGACAGCCAGGGTTACCGGCTGATCTTCGAGAACGACTACGTCACCGAACCCGAGGTGGCCGCGCAGGTGCGGGTCGCCACCGAATCCTGCATCGACGCGGTATTCGCGTTGATCAGCGAGGACTCGGGCCTGGACCCGCACCGCGCCCGGATGATCGCGGTGGGCCTCGTCGGCATCAGCGTCGACTGCGCCCGCTACTGGCTCGACTCCGACCGCCCGATCTCCAAGGCGGACGCCGTCGAAGGCACCGTGCAGTTCGCCTGGGGCGGGCTATCCCACGTGCCCCTTACTCGCCTTTAGCGCCCTTGCCGGGGAGTTTGGTGACCTCGGCGCCGATGCCGAAGCCGACCCGGCGCCCGTCCGCGGGACCGATCTCGACGTAGGCGATCTTGCTGGTGTGAACCAGGAAGCGACGTCCCCGCTCGTCGTTCAGCCTCAGCAGGCCCGCCTCGCTCAGCGCGGCGCTGACCAGCTCTTCGACTTCGGCCGGCGTCTGCGCGCTGGCGATGACGAGCTCGCGCGGACTGTCCGTAATACCGATCTTGACCTCCACGGTCACCCCTTCCGTAGGCATTGAAGTCGACAGACCTGTCAGCTGCAGGCTAGTGGACGCGGCGGGCCCGCATCCGAGACAGCCCCCAACCGCGGGGTTCGCGCTGAGCGAAACGATGGTCGCGGGCCGGTAACGATTCGCTTGCAGCTGGGTCCAGAACCGGGTTGGAGGGGCGATCCGTGTTTTCACATCGCTAACTTCGGCAACATGGGTACCACACTGGCCGACCTCGACAGGGTGCGGGATTACCCCGACGACGAGACCGACGAGCTCTACGGCGCGGAGGCCTACCCCGAGGGCGACTACACCTGGACCGGCTGGCCTACCGAGCTGCGCTGGCGGCCCCTCACGGCGATCATCGGCGCGGTGGTGGCTGTCGGCGCGATCGCCACCGCCGTGATCATCAACAGCGGCGACAGCGCCTCGACCAGAGCCACCGTGGCGCCGGCCCCCCAACCGGTGACGTCCGCGCCCGCCACGACGAGGAGCTCCGCCCCGCCCAGCGCGCAGCCCAGCCCCTCGAACACCCCACTGCCGCCCGAGACGGTCACCACCGTGACGACGCCCAGCGCCGCGCCGAGCCTGGCGCCGACGGGAACGCCCACCGCGGCGCCGCCACTGACCCTGACGCCGCCGCCCGCCGCGCTGAACCCGCGCACGGTCGTCTACAGCGTGACCGGCACCAAGCAGCTGCTGGACCTGGTGAACATCGTCTACACGGATGGCAGCGGCGCATCCCAGACCGAGTTCAACGTGTCGCTGCCGTGGACCAAAGCGGTGATCCTGAACCCCGGCGTTCAGACCCCGTCGGTGGTCGCCACCAGCTTCTACGGCCGGCTGAATTGCTCGATCGTCAACGCCGCCGGCCAACTGGTGGCCGCGTCGACCACCAACTCGAGCCTGGCGACCTGCACCCGCTGAGCCCGACGCCTTGACCCGGCTACGCCGCGCTCGCGATCACCGGCGAGTCCGATGGCCCTGACCCGCCGCGCCCGGCTACGCCGCGCTCGCGATCACGGGCGGGCGTCAGCTCAGGCCCAGCTCGTGCATCCGCCGGTCGTGCGTCTGCTGCAGCCGGTCGAAGAACGCGTTGAGCTGGCCCAGGCCGCCGGCGCCTGACATCACCAGGTCGACCAGCTCGTCGTGGTCGGCCAGCAGGTACTGGGCCTGCGTGAGCGCCTCGCCGAACAGCCGACGCGACCACAACGCCAGCCGGCTGCGTTGCTTGCCGCTGGCCGTCACCGCGGCGCGCACCTCGGCGACCACGAACTGCGAGTGCCCGGTCTCCGACAGCGCCGCCCGCACCACGCCGGCGATCTCGTCGGGCAGCCCGTCGGCGATCTCCAGATACAAGTCGGCGGCCAGGGCGTCGCCGACATAGGTCTTCACCAAGGCCTCCAGCCAGGTGCTGGGCATCGTCAGCCGGTGGTAGTTCTCCAGCGCCGAGACGTACTTCGACATCGCCGGAACCACATCGACGCCGCGGCGCTCCAGGGCGTCGCGCAGCAGCTCGTAGTGCTGCATCTCGGCCGCGGCCATGCTCGCCATCGAGATCCGTCCACGCAGGTCAGGCGCCATCCGCGCCTCGTCGGTGAGCCGGTAGAACGCGGCGATCTCGCCGTATGCCAGGACCGCGAACAACTCGTTGACGCCCGGGTGGTCGGCCGACAACCGGGGGGCGGGCGAATCGTCCGCCTGATCGGCGTCCAGGTCTGCTTCCGAGGGCTCGCAAGGGGGCCGGGTCATGGCAACACTGTAGTCGGCTGACCCGGCGCAAAAAGGGAGCCAGCCGTCGACCGGCTATCATGTACGTAGATAGCGGCTGTATTTCTTCCCAAGCCGCTATCGGCGAAATGTGCGTGCACAGCTGGCCCACCGATTTGAGCAGGGGCCCGCGACTCGGCGACGTATTCGGAGTCGGAACTCGTGCGCGCGTGACCGCGACAGAGAAACACCGACACAACCGGATATGTCACCGAAAGGCTTACTACCCACGCATGAGCACACTCGACAGCACAACTGAAATGACCTTTGCCAGCCTCGGCGTCCGCGACGAAATCGTCCGCGCCCTCGCGGAGAAGGGCATCGAGCGCCCGTTCGCGATCCAAGAGCTGACCCTGCCGCTGGCGCTCGCCGGCGACGACCTGATCGGCCAGGCCCGCACCGGCATGGGCAAGACCTTCGCGTTCGGCGTCCCGCTGCTGAACCGCATCACGTCCGGAGTCGGCGTGCGGGAGCTCAACGGCACACCGCGCGCCCTGATCGTGGTGCCGACCCGCGAGCTCTGCCTGCAGGTCACCGAGGACCTGGCCACCGCGGCCAAGTACCTGACGGCCGAGGGCGGCCGCCGGCTCTCCGTGATCTCCATCTACGGAGGTCGCGCCTACGAGCCGCAGATTGAGGCGCTGCGGGCCGGCGCCGACGTCGTGGTGGGCACCCCGGGTCGGCTGCTCGACCTGGCCCAGCAGGGCCACCTGCAGCTGGGCGGGCTGTCGGTGCTGGTGCTCGACGAGGCCGACGAGATGCTCGACCTGGGCTTTTTGCCCGACATCGAGCGCATCCTGCGCCAGATCCCCGAGGACCGGCAATCCATGCTGTTCTCTGCCACCATGCCGGGCCCGATCATCACCCTGGCCCGCACCTTCATGAACCAGCCCACCCACATCCGGGCTGAGGCGCCGCACTCGGCGGCCACGCACGACACCACCGAGCAGTTCGTCTACCGGGCCCACGCGCTGGACAAGGTGGAGCTGGTCAGCCGCGTGCTGCAGGCCGAGGGCCGCGGGGCGACGATGATCTTCACCCGCACCAAGCGCACCGCGCAGAAGGTCGCCGACGAATTGGCCGAGCGCGGCTTCAAGGTCGGCGCCGTGCACGGCGACCTGGGGCAGATCGCCCGCGAGAAGGCGCTCAAGGCCTTCCGCACCGGCGACATCGACGTGCTGGTGGCCACCGACGTCGCCGCCCGCGGCATCGACATCGACGACATCACCCACGTCATCAACTACCAGATCCCCGAGGACGAACAGGCCTACGTGCACCGGATCGGCCGCACCGGCCGCGCCGGCAAGACCGGTATCGCGGTCACCCTGGTGGACTGGGACGAGCTGCCCCGCTGGTCGATGATCGACAAGGCGCTGGGTCTGGAGAACCCCGAGCCCGCCGAGACCTACTCGAACTCACCGCACCTCTACGAGGAGCTGGGCATCCCCGGCGGGGCGGCCGGCACCGTCGGCACCCCGAAGAAGCCGCAGGGCCAACGCCGCAGCAGCGAGCGTGACGGCCAGAAGGCGGAGCGGACGGGGCGTGCCCGGTCGGGCGCGCCACGGCGACGGACCCGCGGCGGCCAGCCCGTCACCGGGCACCCCGACGGCAACGCCGCGGCCGGCGGCGCCAGCGGCGAAGCCGCCGCGGAGGCGTCCGGCAAGTCCGGGAGCAGCCGGCGTCGCCGTCGTCGCCGCAAGCCCGCCGAAGCCGGCGCGCACGCCAACTGAGCCCCGCGCCGAGGAGATGGTCAGACCCGAACGCCGGACCAAGGGCGATGTCGTGGCCGCCGTCGCCATCGCTGCCGTCGTCGCCGTCGTCGCTGGCCTGATCTGGTGGACCAGCGACGCCCGGGCCACCGTCAGCCGGCCGGCCGGGGTTCCTGCGCCTAACCAGAACCCCGCCCGCCAGGTGCCGACCGCGCTCAAGGAGCTGTGGACCGCGGCGAGCCCGGCCACCACCGCACCGGTAACGGTTGGCGGGACGGTCATCACCGGCGACGGCCGCCGGGTCGAGGGGCGCGATCCCGGTGCCGGCCAGTCCCTGTGGAGCTATCAGCGCGACACCGACCTGTGCGGGGTCTCCTGGGTCTATCACTTCGCCGTCGCCGTTTATCGGGACGACCGCGGGTGCGGGCAGGTGAGCACGCTCGACGGGTCCACCGGTCGCCGCGGGCCGGCCCGCAGCGGTTACGCCGACCCGCGCGTGCAGCTGTCCTCAGACGGCACCACGGTGTTGTCGACCGGTGACACCCGGCTGGAGCTCTGGCGCTCGGACATGGTCCGCATGGTGGCCTACGGCGAGACCGACGCCCGGGTGAAGCCCTCGGCACGCGGCCTGCATTCCGGCTGCAAGCTGGTGTCGGCGGCGGCGAGCTCGTCGGCGGTGTCGGTGCTGGAAAGCTGCGTGAACGAGGCCGACCTGCGGTTGGTGCTGTTACGGCCGGGCAAGGACGACGACGAACCCCAACAACGCATCGTCGCCGAACCCGGGGTGCGGGCGGACTCCGGCGCCCGGGTGCTCACCGTGTGGGAGAACAACACCGCGGTGTACCTGCCCTCCCCGCGGCCGCGGGTCGACGTGATCGACGAAACCGGCACCACCGTGTCGAGCAACCTGCTGCCCAAAGCCCCGTCGGGCCCGGGGGCGGTCTCGCACGCGGGCAGCCTGATCACTTGGTGGACAGGCGATTCCGTCATGGTCTTCGAGACGGGCAACCTGACGCTGCGCTACACCATCGCCGCGGGCGACACGACCGCGCCGTTGGGGCCGGGCGCGATGATGGCCGGCCGCCTGCTGGTCCCGGTCACCGGCGCGATCGGTGTCTACGACCCCGTCAGCGGCGCCAGCGAGCGCTACATCCCGGTGAACCGGGCGCCCAGTGTGCCCGGGCGGGCCGTGGTTCCGGCCGTCGCGGGCCCCCGGGTGTTCGAGCAGCGCGGCGACACCGTGGTGGCCCTGGGCTGACGACGCGTGTGCGCTCACGGCATCGCGAGTGCGCTCTGGGCGGCGACACGCCGTCGCGCCGCGCCATAGGCGCACACTCGAAGCGCGCGGCGCATCGCTCAAAGCCGGACGCGCACAATCAAAGCCACTAGACCTCGACGGCGAACGTCGGCAGCGGTTTGCCGGTCTTCCAGTGCTTGAGCAACGCCTTCGCCAGCTCCCCGTAGGCCGACGAGCCCTTGTTCTTGCGGCCGGACATCACCGACGAGCCCGAGGCGCTGGCCTCGGCGAAGCGCACCGTCCGCGGGATCGGCGGGGCCAGCACCGGCATGTTGTAGCGGTCGGCGACGTCCATCAGAACGTCGCGGGTGTGGGTGGTCCGCGAGTCGTACAGCGTCGGCAACGCGCCCAGCAGCCGCAGTTCCGGGTTCGTGATCTGCTGGACGTCGGCGACCGTGCGCAGGAATTGGCCGACGCCGCGGTGCGCCAGCGTTTCGCACTGCAGCGGCACCATCACCTCGTCGGCGGCGGTCAGCCCGTTGAGGGTGAGCACCCCCAGCGACGGCGGGCAGTCGATGATGACCACGTCGAAGTCGTCGGAGACCTTGGCCAGCGCGCGCTTGAGCGCGTACTCGCGGCCGGCGCGCATCAACAGCATCGCCTCGGCGCCGGCCAGGTCGATGTTGGCCGGCAGCAGCGTCATGCCCTCCATCGTCGTGACCAGCGCCGCGTTCGGCTCGACCTCACCGAGCAGCACCTCGTGCACCGACACCGGGAGCTTGTCGGGATCCTGGCCCAGCGAGAACGTCAGGCAGCCCTGCGGATCCAGGTCGACCAGG
>NZ_LZJB01000320.1:0-546 GCF_001666895.1 Mycobacterium sp. E3298 | reverse complement strand
GCCGTGCTGTCGGCGAAGTCGAGCTTCTTGAGCGCGTCGATCGTCGCCTGGTGCTGCGGGGTGGGCGACACCAGCAGGTATGGCGTGCCGGCGAAGCCGACCAGGCCCAGGTTGATGCCCGGCGTGAGCTGACTGGCGAACTGGCCGGCCGCCTCCTCGGCGGCCTTGAGCCGGTCGGGGGGGACGTCGGTGGAGGCCATGGACTCCGAGACATCGATCACCAGCATCACGACCGCCCGGTTGAGCGGGATCCGGACGTCGGACGTCGGCCCGGCCATCGCGGTGGTCAGCAGCACCAGCGACGTGGCCAACAGGATCGTCGGCACGTGCCGCCAGCGGCTGGGGCGCGCCGGCGCGACCCGCTCCAGCACCTCCATGTTGGCGAACCGCAGGACGCGGCGGCGGCGGGCGAACTGCAGCACGACGTAGATGCCCAGGACCAGCAGAACGGCCAGCAGGAACAGGAAGAACCACGCGTTCTGAAAGCCGGTGACCGACACGGGGCCCAGCAGGGGCAACTTCATGTGCAGCCACACTATGCGCCCG
>NZ_LZJB01000319.1:0-4129 GCF_001666895.1 Mycobacterium sp. E3298 | reverse complement strand
CGGCGCACCAGCGGCAGGCCCACCTTGGAGCCGCCGTAGGCCAGGTTGCGCAGCGACGTCAGCTCGTGACCGCCGCTCTCCAGCACCGTGACGATCCGATCCAGCATGGTGGGCACAACCGTCGCGGTGGTCACTCGCTCGGCGTCGACCAACCGCACCCATTCCTGGGCGTCGAAGGTGGGCAGGTAGACCATCTTGCGCCCGGCGTACAGGTTGGACAGCGCGGCGCTGACCCCGGCGATGTGATACGGCGGAACGCAGATCAGTGCCGCCTCGCCCGCGTCGGCCGATTCGAACTCCACTGTCCCGGTGACATAACTGGTCAGGTTGTTGTGCGAGAGTTCGACGGCCTTGGGCTGCGACGTGGTGCCGGACGTGAACAGGACGATCGCGACGGACTCCGGGTCGGGGAACTCGGCGGCCGGCTCGGCACCGCGCGCCGCGGTCAGAAATTCCTCGGTGGTCATCAGCCGCGGCGACGCCCCGCCCAGCATGTCGCTGTACCGGCTGTCGACGACCACCAGCGGCTCGGGCAGGCGGTCGATCAGCGCCTGGATGCCGTCGGCGGACAGCCGGTAGTTGATCGGCGTGAAGGCGACCCCGGCGCGCGCGGCCGCGAAGATGAGGACCGGGAGCATGGCGCCGCCGGTGCCCACGTACGCGACGTGCCTGGCGCCGGATCCGGCGATCACGCCGGCGCCACCGTCGGCCAGGTCGCTGAGCTGCTGCGTCGTCAGCCGCACGTCGCCGGAGACGACCGCCGTGCGATCGGGGTTGCTCGACGCGGCCATCTCGAGCAGCAGCGAAATGCTCATCCTCGATCTTTCCGATTCCCCAACGGTTTACAAATCTAAGCCATAGTGTAACCCGGCCGCTCAGCTGCCCGTCCAGCGCGGTGGGCGCTTCTCGGCGAAGGCGATCGCGCCCTCCTTCGCGTCGTTGGACGCGAACACCGGCGCCAGCAGCTTGTTCTGCTCGGCGAACATCTCCTCGGGGCTCCAGCCGCGGGACTCGACGATGATCCGCTTGGTGGCGGCCACCGCCAGCGGGCCGTTGGCGGCGATCTTCTCGGCCAGCGCGATCGCCTCGTCGAGCGCCTTACCCGGCTCGGCCAACACGTTGACCAGCCCGAGCGCGTGGGCGCGCTCGGCGGGCAGGTTTTCCCCGGTGAGCGCCAGCTCCATCGCGATGGCCGACGGGATGCGCTGCGGCAGCCGCAGCAGGCCGCCGCCCCCGGCGACCAGCCCGCGCTTGACCTCGGGGATGCCGAAGGCCGAGTCCTTGGACGCGACGATCAGGTCGGTGGCCAAGGCGAGCTCGGTGCCGCCGGCCAGCGCGTAGCCCTCGACCGCCGCGATCAGCGGCTTGGCGGGTGGGCGCTCGGTGAAGCCCATGCCCCGGCCCGCCACGATCGGCAGCTCGCCGCGCGCGAAGGCCTTGAGGTCCATGCCCGCGCAGAAGGATCCGCCCGCGCCGGTCAGGATGCCCACCGAGAGACCGGCGTCGCCGTCGAGCCGATCGACGGCCGCGGCCAGGCCGTTGGCCACCGCGGCGTTGACCGCGTTCTTCGCCTTGGGCCGGTTGATCGTGATGATTAGAATCCGATCCCGCTGTTCGACCAGGACTTCGGGTTCGTTGGCGTCTTCGCTCACGGCCGCACAGCTCCTTCGGGTAGGGGTGGCTGCTTATCCGAGAAGATCGTAGCGGTCGACGGAAATGGCATTGGCACCAGTCGAGAGTCCCGTTTCCGGGATAGCCCTCAGGCTGGCGCCATCGCGGCCTCGACGACCGTCAGCTCTTCGGGAAGCCCTGCGGCCCTGCGTATTTCGATGAAGTCGGCGACCATGGCCTCGGTCACCTCGTGCGGGTCCTTGAGCGTGGCGCCGTCGGACAGCACCGAGATGTTGAGCTGGTCCACGTAGCTCCACACGGTGATGTTGAGGCCGCTGCCTGCGGTCAACGGGCCCACCGAGTAGATCTCGGTGACCAGCGCGCCGCCCACCCGGCCGCGCTCGCGCGGACCCGGCACGTTGGAGATGTTCAGGTTCAGGATCTTGTTGTGCCCGTCGCGGCCGGACGCCCACCGGAAGAAGGCCTGGGTCGGCGCGGGCGGCATGTAGGCCGCCCAGCGGCTGACCAGCTCAGGCCCCATCAGCTGGTTGCTCTCCTTTGCGGCGATCGCGTTCTCGTGGCTGCACTGCACCCGCTCCAGCGGATCGTCGGAATCGGTCGGGAGGCCCACCAGCACGCCGGTGAAGCGGTTGCCGGAGATCCGCTCCGGCGAGAAGTCGAAGCTCATCGGCACCGACGCCAGCAGCGGAACGGCCTCGCCGTCGTAGCGCAGCTGCAGAGTGCGCAGCGCGCCGGTCGCCATGGCGAGCACCATGTCGTTGATCGTCGCTCCCAGCCGCTTCCCCGTCTCCTTCACATCGGCCAGCGCCAGGGTGGCGGTGGCGAACCGGCGCTCCGGGGTGATCTTGTGGTTCATGAAGGTGGGCGGAGGTTCGAACGGCCGGCTCAACTCCGGTGACAGCTTGCGTGAGCTGCGGCGCACCCGGCCCAGCCCCTGCGCGGTGTAGCGGATCGTCGACGGGATCCGCCCCACGTGGCGCAGGTGGTCGGCGAACGCCGAACCCATCAGCTGCCCGGTGGTGGGCGGCGGGTCGGACACGTACGGCCCGCCCTCGGGTCCGGGCTGCAGGTCCATGCCGCGGGCCATCAGGTTGGCCGAGGCGACCCCGTCGGCGAGCGCGTGGTGGATCTTGCCCACCACCGCGATCCGGTTGTTCGCCAGGCCTTCGACGAAGTACATCTCCCACAGCGGCCGGCTGCGGTCCAGCGGCGTGCTGGCGATGCGCCCGATGGCCTCGTCCAGTTCGCGCCGGCCACCCGGAGCGGGCAGCCGCCATGGCCGGATGTGGTAGTCCAGGTCGAGGTCGCAGTGCTCCCGCCACATCGGGTGGTGGAGCTTGAAGGGGATCTCGACCAGCTGATAGCAGAACGGTTCCAGCTTGCCCAGGCGGCCGCGAATGACTTCGCGGAACGCGTCGATGCCGAAGTCAAGACGATCGGAATCGAGTTCGATCACAGCGGCTTTGATGGTGTGCATGTGCACGTTCGGCGTCTCGCTGTAGAGCAAGACCGCATCCCACCCGCTCAGCCGTTTCACCGCTGCCCCTTACCCATAAAGGGACCATACTCAGCGGCGGCGGTTCAGATAACCTCTTTGGCCGCGTTTGTCTTGGTGCGGTAAACCTGGTTGAGGAACAGCGAAGTCGCGTGCGCCGCGGCGCCCGCCCGTTCCCCGTCGACGAGGTCGTACCCGTGGCCCGCGCCGGGCAACTCCAGGTAGCCCACCATCGAATGCGACACCGTCCGCATCCGGTCCACGAAGCTGCGCGCCTGCTCGACGGGAATGACGCTGTCCCTGCTGCCGTGAATCACCAAGAACGGCGGGGCATTTCGATGCACACGCGCCATCGGGGACGCGTCGCGGAACACCTGGGGGTGGCGGTCCATCCTGCGCCTGACGACGACCCGCTCCAGGAAGTCGACGAACCGGTCCCGCTCCGGGGTCGACCGATCCTCCCAGTCGTAGCGACCGTAGATGCCGACCACGGCGTCGACCGAGGTGTTGGCGCCTTCGGGCAGCTTCGCGTGGTACTGCGGGTCGTCGGGGGTGAGCCCGGCCAGTGCGGACAGATGGCCGCCGGCCGAACACCCGGCCACGGCGACGAAATCGCGGTCGCCGCCGAACTTGTCGACGTTGGCACGCGCCCACGCGATCGCCGTCTTGACGTCGACGATGTGCCGCGGCCAGCGGTGGTGCGGGGCGACGCGGTAATCGATCGCCAGGCAGACCCAACCCTGCTCCGCCAACCGGGACATCAGGGCCGAGCCCTGACCCATGGCCTTGCCGTGCACCCAGGCGCCGCCCGGCACGAAGATGAGCACCGGCGCGGGCTGCGCGGGCAGGTCCTTGCGGCGCCACACGTCGAGCACCTGCGCGGGGTGGTCCCCGTAGTGGACCGCGCGGCGGTGGAGGTAGCGGCGCTGGCGCATCGCGTCCCAGATCGGCGGCGTCCGTACCGCCGCGGGCCATTCCAGCTCCAGGTCGGCGGCCGACACG
>NZ_LZJB01000318.1:0-699 GCF_001666895.1 Mycobacterium sp. E3298 | reverse complement strand
CGGCGCGTCGCGGGCGTTCGAAATCATGCTGACCGGCCGCGACGTCACCGCCGAGGAGGCCGAGCGCATCGGCCTGGTGTCGTGCCAGGTGCCCGACGAGCAGCTGCTGGACACCTGTTACGCCATCGCCGCGCGCATCGCGGCGTTCTCGCGGCCGGGAATCGAGTTGACCAAGCGCACACTGTGGAGTGGACTGGACGCCGGTAGCCTGGAGGGGCACATGCAAGCCGAAGGCTTGGGTCAACTGTTCGTTCGTCTGCTCACCGCCAACTTCGAAGAAGCGGTTGCCGCGCGCGCGGAGAAGAGGCCGCCGGTGTTCACCGACGACAAATAGCGGCGGAGCAAAAAGGGAGAAGATGTGATCACGGCCACGGACCTCGAGGTCCGCGCTGGTGCGCGCATTCTGCTCTCGCCCGACGGACCGGACCTGCGCGTGCAGCCGGGCGACCGCATCGGGCTGGTCGGCCGCAACGGCGCCGGCAAGACCACCACCCTGCGCATTCTGGCCGGGGAGACCGAGCCGTACGCCGGATCCGTCGCCCGCGCCGGCGAAATCGGTTATCTGCCACAGGATCCCAAAGAAGGCGATCTCGACGTGCTGGCCCGCGACCGCGTCCTGTCGGCGCGCGGCGTCGTCGACGACCTCGGCCATCAGCGCCTGCTGCTTTTCCAGGTCGGTCAGCAGGACGTCGAGGCCGC
>NZ_LZJB01000317.1:0-1145 GCF_001666895.1 Mycobacterium sp. E3298 | reverse complement strand
CTGTCGCCGAAGCGATGAACATGGTTGACTATTTGCGGTCGCAGCTTCTGTGTTCGTGTCAAACTTTCGCAGGATCTATCGTTGCGGCCGCGGTTCCTGCGAGGTTAATCGGTCGGGTGAAGTTCCGGCGACTGAGCGAGGTATGGCGGTCGTACCAGGCCCGGGGCATCGAAAGGCGATGCCCCGCACCCAGAAGAAAAGGAAAGATCGAGAGATGCCACAGGGAACTGTGAAGTGGTTCAACGCGGAGAAGGGCTTCGGGTTCATCGCCCCCGAAGACGGCTCCGCCGACGTGTTTGTCCACTACACGGAGATCCAGGGTTCGGGCTTCCGCACCCTCGAAGAAAACCAGAAGGTCGAGTTCGAAATCGGCCACAGCCCTAAGGGCCCCCAGGCCACCGGAGTCCGCTCCGTCTAAAGGACGAGCCGAATCTCCACGAACCCCCCGTGCAGTCCCGCGTAGCGGGCCCGCCGGGGGGTTTTCGTATTGCGGCCGGTTTGCGACGCCGCGCCGGTTGCCTCAAGACGCGGATGGCGGACCTGGCCTACTGTCGGTGGCGTGAGCCAGCTTTCCTTCTTCACAGCGGAGTCGGTGCCCCCCGCGGTCGCCGATCTCTCCGGGGTGCTGGCGGCTTCCGGTCAGATCGTCTTGGTCGGCGGGCCGGAGGGGCAGGGTGCGCGCCTTTCCGTGGTGGTGGATCAGGCCTGGCGCGCCGCCGCGTTGGCCGAGATGATCCGCGAGGCGGGGCTGGAACCCGAGATCTGCCGGACCGACGAGGACACGCCGTTGGTGCGTACGGCGGTGACCCCGGCCTTGGTGAGCCTGGCGGCCGAATGGACGCGCGGGGCGGTCAAGACGGTGCCGCCGCGCTGGCTGCCCGGACCGCGTGAATTGCGGGCCTGGACGCTGGCGGCCGGTCATCCGGAGGGCGACCATTACCTTCTGGGTCTCGATCCCCACGCGCCCGATACCCATTCCCCGCTGGCGTCGGCTTTGATGCGGGTCGGAATCGCGCCGACATTGATTGGCACCCGCGGCGGCCGCCCGGCGCTGCGGATCAGCGGCCGTCGTCGGCTATCACGCCTGGTAGAGAACGTGGGCGAAGCCCCAGACGGCGTTGACGCGTCAGCGGTGTGGCCGCGGG
>NZ_LZJB01000316.1:0-3671 GCF_001666895.1 Mycobacterium sp. E3298 | reverse complement strand
GCCGCGCTGGGCGCCGGCGACGCGCGCGGTTACGTGCTGGGCGGGGCCGCGCTGCTGGGCGCGGGCGTCACCGCGTTCTACATGACGCGCGTGATGCTGATGACCTTCTTCGGCAAAAAGCGTTGGGGCCCAGGCATTCATCCCCACGAGGCCCCCGCCCTGATGACCTGGCCGATGATTCTGCTCGCCGTCGGCTCGGTGTTCTCGGGTGGGCTGCTGGCGTGGCGGGGCACCTTGGCGCGCTGGCTCGAGCCGGTCGTCGGGAAACACGAAGAGGTCACCCACGCCTTCCCGGTGTGGGTCAACACCGCCCTGGCGCTGGGCGTCGTCGCCATCGGGATCGCGGTGGCCTACCGGTTGTACGCCAAAGCGGAAA
Source organism: Mycobacterium sp. E3298 (assembly GCF_001666895.1). Lineage (NCBI taxonomy): Bacteria > Bacillati > Actinomycetota > Actinomycetes > Mycobacteriales > Mycobacteriaceae > Mycobacterium > Mycobacterium sp. E3298. The sequence goes on along the minus strand of NZ_LZJB01000316.1, from coordinate 3,295 downwards.
TCCCCCGGGTGGCCCCGCTTTCCGTGTCGCCGGTCACGACGGCCGCGCGCAGGGACTTCTACGGCGACGCCTTCAACGAGGAGGTGTTCATGCGCCCCGGAGCCGAACTGACCCAGGCGCTCGTCGACGTCGACAACGCGGGCGTCGACGGCTCGGTGAACGCACTGGCCGCGCTGGTGGGCCGGACTTCGAATCGCCTGCGGGGGCTGCAAACCGGCTTCGCCCGCAACTACGCATTGTCGATGCTGACGGGCGCGGTCCTGGTGATCGCGCTGATCCTGGCGGTGAAACTGTGGTGAACAACCTTCCGTGGCTGAGCGTCCTGTGGCTGGTGCCGCTGGCCGGCTCGGTGCTCGTCATCCTCCTGCCGCCGGGGCTGCGCCGACTCGCCAAGTGGACGGGCCTGGTCTTCGGCGTCCTGACGCTGGCCGTCGCGATCGTCGTCACCCTGGGCTTCAAGTCCGGTGGCAGCACGTACCAATTCGTCGAAAGCCATTCCTGGATCCCGGCATTCGGTGCCACCTATTCCCTGGGCGTGGACGGCATCGCCGTGGTGCTGGTGCTGCTCACCGCGGTGCTGATCCCGGTGTTGCAGGTGGCCGGCTGGAACGACGGGGACGGTGACGACCCGTCACGAAGCGGCGGGCGCAGCCCCCGCGGCGTGCACGCCTACGTCGCTCTGACGCTGGCCATCGAGTCGATGGTGCTGATCTCCGTGGTCGCCCTCGACGTGCTGCTGTTCTACGTGTTCTTCGAGGCCATGCTCATCCCGATGTACTTCCTGATCGGAGGCTTCGGGAGCGGTCCGGGCAGGTCACGCGCGGCGGTGAAGTTCTTGCTGTACAACCTGTTCGGCGGGCTGATCATGCTGGCCGCGGTGATCGGGCTGTACGTGGTGACCGCGCAGCACGGTTCGGGCACCTTCGACTTCCGCGAGATCGTGGCCGGCGTCGCCTCCGGTCGCTACGGCGCCGACTCCGCGGTGTTCAAGGCGCTGTTCCTGGGCTTCATGTTCGCGTTCGCCATCAAGGCGCCGCTGTGGCCCTTCCACCGCTGGCTGCCCGATGCCGCGGTCGAGGCCACCCCCGCGACCGCGGTGCTGATGATGGCCGTGATGGACAAGGTCGGCACCTTCGGCATGCTGCGTTACTGCCTGCAGCTGTTCCCGGGCGCCTCAACGTATTTCCGCCCCCTCATCATCGTGCTGGCTGCCATCGGCGTCATCTACGGGGCGATCGTGGCCATCGGGCAGACGGACGTCATGCGCCTGATCGCCTACACCTCGATCTCCCACTTCGGGTTCATCATCCTGGGCATCTTCGTGATGACGAGCCAGGGGCAGAGCGGGTCGACGCTGTACATGCTCAACCACGGCCTGTCCACGGCGGCGGTGTTCCTGATCGCGGGATTCCTGATATCCCGGCACGGCAGCCGCAAGATCGCCGATTACGGCGGGGTGCAGAAGGTGGCGCCCGTCCTGGCGGGCACGTTCCTCGTCTCGGCCATGGCCACCCTGTCGCTGCCCGGCCTGGCACCGTTCATCAGTGAATTCCTGGTGCTGTTGGGCACATTCAACCGGTACTGGCTGGCCGCCGCGTTCGGTGTCACCGCGCTGGTGCTCTCCGCCATCTACATGCTGTGGCTCTACCAGCGCATGATGACGGGGCCGGTGGCCACCGGCAACGAGAAGATCGTCGACCTGCGGGCGCGCGAATTGGTCGTGGTTGCACCGTTGATCGCGCTGCTGTTCGTGCTCGGGGTCTACCCGAAGCCGGTGCTCGACATCATCAACCCCGCCGTCGAGAGCACCATGACCACGATCGGCCAGCACGACCCCGCGCCGAGCGTGCCGGCCGTCAACCGCGCACCCCGGACAGCCGAAGGACCGCGATGATGACCCTCCCCACCCCGAGCATCGAGTACTTCCTGCTGTGCCCGACACTGATCGTGTTCGGCGTCGCGGTGGTGGGAGTCCTCGCGGAAGCGTTCCTGCCCAGGCGGATCCGTTATGGCGCACAGGTGACCCTGGCCCTGGCCGGCCTGGTCGCGGCATTCCTCGCGACCGTGGAGGTGGCCGAGTCGATCCCGGCCTCCGGCCGCGCGACGGTGCTGGGCGCCATGGCCGTCGACCGAACCACCCTCTACCTGCAGGGCACGGTGCTGCTGGTCGCGGTGCTGGCGGTGATCTTCATCGCCGAACGCACGCAAGCCAAGGCGGAGAGCAAGGTTGCCGCGGGTGTGGGAGTCGCCCGCCCGGCCGGCCTCGACTCGTTCACCCCGCAGGCCTCCGCGATTCCCGGCAGCGACGCCGAGCGGGACGCGGAGCGGGCCGGGGCCGCGCAGACGGAGCTGTTCCCGCTGTTGATGCTGTCCGTCGGCGGCATGATGGTGTTCCCGGCGTCCAACGACCTGTTGACGATGTTCGTTGCCCTGGAAGTGCTTTCGCTGCCCCTTTACCTCATGTGCGGCCTGGCCCGGCACCGGCGCCTGCTGTCGCAAGAGGCGGCGATGAAGTACTTCCTGCTGGGCGCGTTCTCCTCGGCGTTCTTCCTCTACGGCGTGGCGCTGCTCTACGGCGCGACCGGCACGCTGCTGCTGACCGGCATCCGGGACGCGCTGGCGGCGCACGGGGACACCTCGATGGCGCTCGTGGGCGTTGCACTGCTGGCGGTCGGCCTGCTGTTCAAAGTGGGTGCGGTGCCATTCCATTCGTGGATTCCGGACGTCTACCAGGGCGCGCCGACCCCCATCACCGGGTTCATGGCGGCGGCTACCAAGGTCTCGGCCTTCGGCGCGCTGCTGCGGGTGGTCTATGTCGCGCTGCCGCCGCTGCACGATCAGTGGCGGCCGGTGCTGTGGACCATCTCGATCCTCACCATGGCGGTGGGCACCATCACGGCGGTGAACCAGACCGACGTCAAGCGCATGCTGGCCTATTCGTCGGTCGCCCACGTCGGCTTCATCCTCACCGGCGTCATCGCCGACAACCAGGCGGGCCTCTCGTCCACACTGTTCTACCTGCTGGCCTACAGCTTTTCCACCGTCGGCGCGTTCGCCATCGTCGGCCTGATCCGCGACGCCGACGGCGTCGAGGACGCCACCCTGGCACATTGGGCCGGGCTCGGGCAGCGCTCACCCATTGTGGGCGTGATGTTTTCGATGTTCCTGCTGGCCTTCGCCGGCATTCCGCTGACGAGCGGCTTCGTCAGCAAGCTCGCCGTGTTCAAGGCCGCAGCCCAGGGTGGCGCGGCGCCGCTGGTGATCGTCGGTGTCGTCGCCAGCGGCATCGCCGCCT
>NZ_LZJB01000315.1:0-3610 GCF_001666895.1 Mycobacterium sp. E3298 | reverse complement strand
GGGTGGGCGGCGACATCACCGTCGACGACGTCGCCATCGCCGACAGCGCCTCGATCGCCTCCCTGGTGTTGGACGCCCTGGAGTCGATCCACCACGCGGAGCCGGCGGCCATCAATGCCGTGAACGTGCCGCTGGAAGAGATGCTGGAAGCGACCAAGTCGTGGCAGGAGTCGGGCTTCAACGTATTTTCCGGCGGCGACCTGCGGCGGATGGGCATCAGCGCCGCCACGGTGGCCGCGCTCGGACAGGCCCTCTCGGACCCGGCGGCCGAGGTCGCGGTGTATGCCCGTCAATACCGGGACGACGCGAAGGGGCCGAGCGCATCGGTGCTGTCGCTCAAAGACGGTTCCGGTGGCCGCATCGCGCTCTACCAGCAGGCGAGGACGGCGGGGTCGGGGGAGGCCTGGCTGGCCATCTGCCCCGCAACCCCCCAGTTGGTGCAGGTGGGCGTCAAGACGGTGCTGGACACGCTGCCGTATGGCGAGTGGAAAACCCACAGCCGGGTCTGACATAAGACGAAACATAAAGTTCACCAATGGCTTTGCACTCAACATGCGGTTGAGATGCCAACACGGCATACTTCTCTGAGAGATTCAGCAAATCTCAAACCACTGTCACCGAAGTTTTAATCGCAAGGCGGGGTAGATGGAATTCGGAATAGTCGGCCTGGACTTTCCCGGGGGCCGCAGCGCTCCGGAAGGTCGGCCGGCGCAGACTCCCGCCCGGTCGGCGGCACGGGGTTACACATTCACGACGGTAAGGGGTTCAGGGCGATGACTGCGGTAGTTGAAGCGCTACAGCCTGACGTTGAGGGTATTTCGCAGCCTCGGGCGGTCGTGGTCGGCGTTATGGCCGGTGCGGGCGTACAGATCGGCGTCCTGCTGGACGCCAACGCCCCCGTCTCGGTGATGACCGAGCCGCTGCTGAAGGTGGTGAACAGCCGGCTCAGGGAGCTGGGCGAGACCCCGCTGGAGGCGACGGGCCGCGGCAGGTGGGCACTGTGCCTGGTTGACGGCACCCCCCTGCGGGCCACCCAGTCCCTGACCGAACAGGACGTCTACGACGGCGACCGGCTGTGGATCCGGTTCATCCAGGACACCGAGCACCGCTCGCAGGTCATCGAGCACATCTCCACCGCCGTCGCGGCAAATCTGAGCAAGCGGTTCGCCGCGATCGACCCGGTCGCCGCGGTGCAGGTCGGCGCGTCGATGGTGGCGGCCGGGGTGACCGCCGCCTCCGGCTTGCTGCTCTGGTACCGGTGGCACCACAACTCCTGGCTGCCTACGGCGTACTCCGCGGTGATCGCCGCGGTGGTGCTCGGCGTCTCCCTGATGCTCCTGATGCGGGCGCGCACCGACCAGGATCGCCGTATCGCTGACATCATGCTGCTGAGCGGCCTGGCGCCACTCACGGTCTCCGCGGCGGCGGCCCCGCCCGGCGGAGTAGGGTCCCCCCACGCCGTGCTCGGCTTCGGCGTTCTCACCATCGCGGCGATGCTCGCGCTCCGGTTCACCGGTCGGCGGCTCGGGCTCTACACCGCCCTGATCACCGTCAGCGTGGTCACCGCGATCGCGGCGCTGGCCCGGATGGTCGCGATGACCAGTGCCGTGACGCTGCTGACCAGCGTCGTCCTGCTGTGCGTGCTGGTGTACCACACGGCGCCCGCCCTCTCGCGGCGGTTGGCGGGCATCCGCCTGCCGGTCTTCCCGTCGGCGACCAGCCGATGGGTGTTCGAGGCCCGGCCCGACCTGCCCACCACCGTGGTCCGCTCCGACGGCGGCCCCCCGGTCCTCGAAGGCCCCGCGTCCGTCCGCGACGTCCTGGTGCAGGCCGAACGCGCCCGCTCCTTCCTGACCGGCCTGCTGATCGGTCTCGGCGTGTTGATGGTCGTCTCGTTGACGGCGCTGTCGGACCCGCACACCGGTCAACGCTGGCTGCCGCTCCTGCTGGCCGGCTTCAGCGCCGGGTTCCTGATGCTGCGCGGACGCTCGTACGTCGACCGCTGGCAGGCGATCACCCTGGCCGTGACCGCCGTCCTCATCGTCGGCGCGGTCGTGGTGCGGTACGCGCTCGTGTTGCAGTCGCCCCTGGCGGTGTCGATCAGCGCGGCGATCCTGGTTCTGCTCCCGGCGGCCGGCCTTACCTCCGCGGCCGTGGTGCCCAACACCATCTACAGCCCGCTGTTCCGCAAGTTCGTGGAATGGATCGAATACCTCTGCCTGATGCCGATTTTCCCGCTGGCATTGTGGTTGATGAATGTCTATGCAGCAATCCGCTACCGGTAGTAGCAAGGTGTGGCGAGGGCGCGCATCCGCTGCGGCCCTCGCCGCAATCTTGCTCACCTCAGGAGCATTGGCCGGGTTGCCGCCCGCCTCTGCGATTTCGCCGCCGACGATCGATCCCGGGGCGGTGCCGCCCGACGGCCCGCCCGTGCCGCCGGCGCCGATGAAGCAGAATTCCTACTGCACCGAGGTCGGGGTGCTGCCCGGCACGGACTTCCGCCTGCAGCCGAAGTACATGGACATGCTGAACCTGCAGGAGGCGTGGCAGTTCGGGCGCGGTGCCGGCGTGAAGGTGGCCGTCATCGACACCGGCGTGAGCCCGCATCCCAGGTTTCCGCACCTGATCCCCGGCGGGGATTACGTCATGGGCGGTGACGGGCTGTCGGATTGTGACGCCCACGGCACGATCGTGGCCTCGATGATCGGCGCCGCGCCGGCGAACGGCGCGGGGGTGCCGCCGGCCGCGCCGCGCCGCCCGGTCACCATCCCCACCACCGAACCGCCGCCGAAGGCGCCGCCGCCCCAGACCGTGACGTTGTCGCCGTTGCCGCAGACCGTGACGATGGTTCCGCCTCCGCCGCAGGACCAGCCGGCCCCCGGACCTTTCGGCGCGCCGCCGGCGCCCGCGCCTCCGGCGGCGCCTCCGCCCGGTAACGGTCCGCCGCCAGGACCGGCGCAGCCCGGCCAGGCCCCGGCGGCCGGCCACGGCGGCGGCACGGTGACGATCCCGAGCTACTCCGGTGGGAGCCACGTCGTCGGGGTTGACTACCCACGCCCGCTGGATCCGCCGCCACCCCCGCCGCCCGCGCCGCCGGCGCCGTCGGCCGGCCCCGATGCGTTCAGCGGTGTCGCGCCCGACGTCGACATCATCGCGATCCGTCAGTCCAGCCAGGCCTTCGGCCTCAAGGACGCCTACACCGGCGACGAGGACCCGCAGACGCGGGCGAAGATCGACGGTGTCCAGACGATGGCCCGGGCAATCGTGCACGCCGCCAACATGGGCGCGCAGGTCATCAACATCTCGGATGTGACCTGCATGAGCGCGCGCAACATCGTCGACCAGCGCGCCCTCGGCGCGGCGGTGCGCTACGCGGCGGTCGACAAGAACGCCGTCATCGTGGCCGCCGCGGGCGACACCAACAAGAAGGACTGCAAGCAGAACCCGCCGCATGATCCGTTGCAGCCCAACGATCCTCGCAACTGGAACTCGGTCACCACCGTCGTCACGCCGTCCTGGTTCAGCGACTACGTCCTGACGGTGGGGGCGGTCGACGAAGACGGCCGGCCGCAGACCGGGGGTCAGGGTCAGGGATCGACGAGCGTGGCCG
>NZ_LZJB01000314.1:0-3045 GCF_001666895.1 Mycobacterium sp. E3298 | reverse complement strand
CACCCGGCTGGCCGCCGAACGCGACGAGGCGCAGGCGAAACTCGAAGCCGCCCAACGGCAGTGGTCGACCGGCCCGGGCGGTCCCGCCACCCCGAGCTCGGGCGACCGATGGGAGACCGGCTCGCCCGGGGCGCCGGCGCCGCACACCGGGGCCCGCCGCTGGGACGGCGCCTGGGACCCGACCCTGCCGATGATCCCGAGCGCCAACGTCCCCGGCGACCCGATCGCGGTCATCAACCAGGTGCTGGGGATCTCGGCCACCTCGACGCAGGTCACCGCCGGACTGGGCCGCAACTTCCTGCAGCAGCTCGGCATCCTCAAGCCCGACGACACCGGCATCACCAATGCCGCCCCCGGCGGGACTTCCGGGCGGATCCCGCGGGTGTACGGCCGGCAGGCCACCGAATACGTGATCCGGCGCGGCATGTCGCAGATCGGCGTGCCGTACTCCTGGGGCGGCGGCAACGCCGCCGGGCCCAGCAAGGGCATCGACTCGGGCGCCGGCATCACCGGCTTCGACTGCTCGGGCCTGGTCCTGTACTCGTTCGCCGGGGTGGGCATCAAGCTGCCGCACTACTCGGGCTCGCAGTACAACCTGGGCCGCAAGATCCCGTCCTCGCAGATGCGCCGCGGCGACGTCATCTTCTACGGCCCCGGCGGCAGCCAGCACGTCACGATCTACCTCGGCGACGGGCAAATGCTCGAGGCCCCCGATATCGGGCTGAAGGTCCGCGTCGCGCCGGTGCGCACCAGCGGCATGACGCCCTACGTGGTCCGCTACATCGAGTGGTGAACGAATGAAAATCGAACGGGGAGCCATGCGCCGCAAGCGGATTCGCCTGATCAACCTCGCCTGGATCACCACCGTGGTGACCGGGCTGATGTTGTCGGTCGCCGCCCCGGCGCCCGTCGCCGTGGCCGACCCCGGCGCCTGGGACCCCACCCTGCCGGCGACGATCAGCGCGGGCGCCCCAGGCGACCCGCTCGCCGTCGCCAACGCGTCGCTGCAGGCCACCGCCCAGGCGACCCAAACGACGATGGACCTGGGCAGGCAGTTCCTGGGCGGCCTCGGAATCAACATCCTGGGGGATCCCGCTCCCACTGCGGCAAGCCCCACCAACCCGGGCGGCAAGATCCCGCGGGTCTACGGCCGTCAGGCAATCGAGTACGTCATCAAGCGGATGGGCTCGCAGATGGGCGTGCCCTACTCGTGGGGCGGTGGCTCGCTGGACGGCCCGAGCAAGGGCGTCGGCGACGGCGCGAACATCACCGGTTTCGACTGCTCGGGCCTGATGCGGTACGGCTTCGCCGGCGTCGGCGTCCTGATTCCCCGGTTCTCCGGTGACCAGTACAACGCCGGCCGGCACATCCCACCCGACCAGGCGCGGCGCGGCGACCTGATCTTCTACGGCCCGAACGGCGGCCAGCACGTGACGATGTATCTGGGCAACGGCCAGATGCTGGAGGCGTCCAGCCTCGCCGGTCACGTCACCGTCAGCCCGGTTCGCAAGCCCGGCATGACGCCGTTCCTGACTAGGATCATCGAGTACTGATCCAGGTTCGTTGCTGGGCGGGTCGCCCGGCTGGATGCCGGGGGCGAACCACCAGCGTCGACGGAATCCGGCGGGCCTGGAATAGTTGGACGCGGGCACGTCGCGGCCCCACGACAGTGGTGGTGCAAGCAGTCGTGTCCGAATGAGCTGTGGAGGGTTATTGATGACAGCAGCAGGTGGGCCGCCTCAGGGCGCCAGCGGTTACTCGGGCCCGGGTGGTCCTGCCGGCTCGCCGGCCCATGAGGCGCCGTCGGGCGGTGGTAATGGCCTGGCCGCGGAGGTGCACACGCTGGAGCGGGCCATCTTCGAGGTCAAGCGGATCATCGTCGGCCAGGACCAGCTCGTCGAGCGGATGCTGGTCGGCCTGCTCTCCAAGGGCCACGTGTTGCTCGAAGGTGTCCCAGGTGTGGCCAAGACCCTGGCCGTCGAGACCTTCGCCAAGGTGGTGGGCGGCACGTTCGCCCGCATCCAGTTCACGCCCGACCTGGTGCCCACCGACATCATCGGTACCCGCATCTACCGGCAGGGCAAGGAGGAGTTCGACACCGAGCTCGGCCCGGTGGTGGTGAACTTCCTGCTCGCCGACGAGATCAACCGTGCGCCTGCCAAGGTGCAGTCGGCGTTGCTGGAGGTCATGCAGGAACGCCAAGTGTCGATCGGCGGCAAGAGGTTCCCGCTGCCCAACCCATTCCTGGTGATGGCCACCCAGAACCCGATCGAGCACGAGGGCGTGTACCCGCTCCCCGAGGCCCAGCGGGACCGCTTCCTGTTCAAGATCAACGTCGGCTACCCGTCGCCCGAAGAAGAGCGGGAGATCATCTACCGGATGGGTGTGCGGCCGCCCGAGCCCAAGCAGATCCTCAACACCGGCGACTTGTTGCGGCTGCAGGACATCGCGGCTAACGGCTTCGTGCACCACGCGCTGGTCGACTACGTGGTGCGCGTCGTGACCGCCACCCGCCATCCCGAGCAGCTTGGCATGAACGACGTCAAGACGTGGATCTCGTTCGGTGCGTCCCCGCGCGCCTCGCTGGGCATCATCGCCGCGTCCCGCTCGCTGGCGCTGGTGCGTGGCCGCGACTACGTGATTCCGCAGGATGTCGTCGATGTCATTCCCGACGTGCTGCGGCACCGCCTGGTGCTCACCTACGACGCGCTCGCCGACGAGATCTCGTCGGAGATCGTCATCAACCGGATCCTGCAGACGGTCGCCCTGCCTCAGGTCAACGCCGTTCCGCAGCAGGGGCAGTCGGTGCCCCCGGTGATGCAGCCCGCCGGCGCGGCTAGCGGTCGGTGACCGACCCCAAGCAGCCGGCGGTGCCACACCCGCCCTCGATGCAGCGCGGGCAGATCGTCGACCCGAAGCTGGCGGCGGCGCTGAGGCAACTCGAGCTGACGGTCAAGCGCAAGCTCGACGGCGTCCTGCAGCACGACGTCACCGATGTCGGGCAGCTCGACGTCGCGGGGGTCGAGCACCTCGACGGCCAGCACC
>NZ_LZJB01000313.1:0-1247 GCF_001666895.1 Mycobacterium sp. E3298 | reverse complement strand
GTCCGGTGCACGTCCCCGAACCGCCACAGACCGGCGGCACGGGGCCCCAGTGGCCGCCGCACCAGACTCCGCCCGGGCAGGGCTCGTCCCCGCCCCCCAGCAGTGGCACGGGTGGTTCCGGCGGTGGGCATGTGCCGCCTCCGGACACCGGTGGTTCCGGCGGTGGGCACGTGCCGCCTCCGGGTAGCGGCACGGGTGGCTCCGGCGGTGGGCACGTGCCGCCTCCGGGTAGCGGCACGGGTGGCTCCGGCGGAGGGCACGTGCCGCCCCCGGACACCGGTGGTTCCGGCGGTGGGCACGTCCCGCCCCCGGGTACCGGCCCCGGCGGCTTGGGCGGCGGGCACGCCTCGCCCCCGGGCGACGGCGGCTTGGGCGGCGGGCACCTCCCGGCCCCAGGTTCCGGCGGCGGCGGCAGTACGCCCAGCGGTCCGGGTGGGCTGTTCGGCGGCGGACCTCTCGGTGGCGGTCACGGCAGTGGCGGGCCGATCGGGGGTGGGGCCCCCGGAGGCGGCTTCGGCATCCCGGGCGGCGGCTTGGGCGGCGGCCACAGCGGGGGCGGCGGCCTCGGTGGTGGCGGCGGACTCGGTGGGGGCGGCGGCTTCGGCGGCGGCCACAGCGGTGGCGGTGGCGGCAGCTTCGGCGGTGGTGGCGCCTGGACTGCCGGGGCGACGACGTTTTGGGTGATGTCGGGGCGCTGATGCGCGTGGGGCCGGATGTCGAAGGCCAGCGCCAGCGAGAGCGCCAGGACACCGCCGACGAATACCAGGGTCGCGGCGACGACGGCCAGCACCGGCTTCCGGCTGCGCCGATCGCCCCGGTCCGCCGCGGACTCGGCTCCCCGGGCGGCCGCGTCGCCCGCTTCGGCGCTGTACGCGAGCTCGCGCCCGCCCGTCGCGGGTTGTCCTGCGTAGGGCATCGCGATCGTCGACGGCGCCCCCAGGTGGGCGTTGGCCGCCGCCAGCGAGGCGCCGCGGGCCAGCGCCATCTCGGGTTCCTCGGGGGTGGTCACCGACAGCGAGGTCGCCGACTCGAGCGCCGGCTTGATGTACGGGATGTCGACGTCCGAGCCCACCAGGAACAGCCCGTCCGGGCGCGCCCTCATCGATTCGGCGCCCGAGGCCAACGCGGCCAGCTGCGCCAGCGCCGCCCCGTCGCTGCTGGGCAGCGCATGCCGGCGCTCGAGTCGGCGACCTCGCTGTCGGTGACCACCCCCGAGGAACCCGAGATGGCGCTGGCCGGGGGCGCCT
>NZ_LZJB01000312.1:0-24484 GCF_001666895.1 Mycobacterium sp. E3298 | reverse complement strand
ACACCGGGGCGATTCCGGCGTCGGTGGGGTCACCCTGGCCGTCCCGACAGGTCACCGGGGGCGTAGCGTCGACGGCGCGGTCGTGGTGGTGTTGGGGTTGGCCAGCTTGGTGGTGTAGGTGCGCGCGAACAGCAGCGACACCGACACCACGAGCGCGATTGCGGCCACTATCGCGGCGACCCCGACCACCCACGGCCAGCGCGGGGCGGCGTGTTCGTCCTCCGCCTCGTCCGACTCGTCGAAGGTGTCGTAGTCGTAGAGCCTGAGGTCGGCCGGCAGGTAGGGCCCGCTGATGAAGTGCTCGGACTCCGGGGCCGAATAGGCCCGGGAATAGGCGTCGGTCTGGCCCGTCTGGTCGGCCTCCGGCTCGGCGCCGTCGTCGAACGGTTCGAGCTCGTCGTCCGCCGTGGCTTCGTGGGCGTTCGCGGGCTCGTCGGCGGAATCCGGTTGGTGGGGAGCCTCGTTCACGGAATCGGGTTCCTCAGGTTCCCATTCCGGGGGTTTCGGCCCACTCATCTCTGCCTGCCCTGTCCGACTGCCTCACCAGCGCGCGGGGCCCCGCGGCCATACCGTTGCGCGCGCGCTTGAAAAATTGTCAATTGCCTGGGCAAAACACTACCGAACGCAGGGGGGCAAAGAAGTCTTGGCGAAGCGGCCACAGATCACGTGATCTGATTGTGACCTTTATGGATACGAATCAGTGCTTCTCGGGACCGACGTAGTACTCGAAGACCAATCCCGCGACCGACGCGAGGACGAACATCACGCCCGCGGCGATCAGCCACGGCAGCCACAACGCGATACCGACAGCGGAAACCGATGCCGACAACGCGATCAGGATCGGCCACCAGCTGTGCGGGCTGAAGAAGCCCAATTCACCTGCTCCGTCGCTGATCTCGGCGCCTTCGTAGTCCTCGGGCCGGGTGTCGATGCGACGCGCCACGAACCGGAAGAAGGTGGCCACGATCAACGCCAGGCCACCGGTCAGCGCCAGCGCGGTCGTGCCGGCCCACTCCTCGCCACCGGTGGCGAAAAGCGCTGTCAGCACGCCATAAAGCACCGCAACCAAAATGAAAAACCCGGCGACGAATTCGAAAAGCCTGGCTTCAATATGCATTTGGTGTCCTAACCTACTGGCTTCCGGCCAACTGACCGCGCTTGGTGTCGAACGGGTGGGTGGTCACCGCGAGCGGCGCCTGACCGATCGCCTGCAATGCCTGCGCGTTGCTCTTACCGTCGATCCGCTGCTGCAGGTAAGCCTTGAAGTCGTTGGGCGGCACCACCCGAACCTCGAAGTTCATCATCGAGTGATACGTGCCACAGAACTCGGCGCAGTGCCCGACGAAAGCCCCGGCCTTGCTGATGTCGTCCACCTGGAAGACGTTCACCGAGTTGTTCGCCTCGGCGTTGGGGATCACGTCGCGCTTGAACAGGAACTCGGGCACCCAGAACGTGTGGATGACGTCGGCCGAGGCCAACCGGAACTGAATGCGCTTGCCGGTCGGCAACACCAGCACCGGGATCTCGTCGCTGGTGCCCAGGATCTCGACCTTGTCGAAGTTCAGGTAGGTGCGGTCCGAGGTGTTGAGCCCGCGGACCGGTCCGACGAGCTCCTCACCGTGCGCGTCCTTGCCCTCGGGCTTGGAGACCATCGCGTTCTTGCGCGCCTGATCGACACCGTCGTAGGTCAGCGTGCCGTCCTTGAAGTCGACGCGCTGGTAGCCGAACTTCCAGTTCCACTGGAAGGCGGTGACGTCGACCACCACCTCCGGGTCCTTGTCGACGTGCAGCATCTTCTCCTGCACCACGACCGTGAAGTAGAACAGCACCGAGATGATCAGGAACGGCGTCACCGTGAGCACCAGCTCCAGCGGCATGTTGTAGCCGAACTGGCGCGGCAGCTCGGTGTCGGTGGCCTTCTTGCGGTGGAAGGCCGACGCCCAGAAGATCAAGCCCCACACGATCACCCCGACGACCAGAGAGGCGATCGTCGCCCCGACCCACAGCTCGCGGTTGATCTGGGCCTGCGGGGTGATGCCCTTGGGCCAGCCGAGGCCCAGCACGTCCGACCAGCTGCATCCGCTCAGGGTGACCGCCAACACGCCGAACGTCGCGGCCAGCGCCAGCGGCCGCAGACGACGGGACCGACCCCGCCGAACGCCCCCGGAACGGCGGCCAGAAAGGCTGTCAAACCTGCCCTGCGACAAACGTTGCGAACGGGCCTGCTCGCGAGGTGTCACGTTGGCGCCTCCTGCTCGGATATCGAATACTACGCAGCGTAGACCACGCCGCTGACCCGAGCGACGAAACCCCGGCCCACCGGCCCCGCACGACGTGCCGGGTGCGACCGCCACGGGCGTGCCCGGAGTGCGGCATACTGGGGCGCCGTGTGTGGTCTGCTGGCGTTTGTCGCCGCCCCGGACGGTGCCGGCGCCGACGCCGCCGCCCGGGCCGACGGTGCGATCGCCCGCGCGTCGCATCTGATGCGCCACCGCGGCCCCGACGAGCCGGGCACCTGGACCGACCCGGGCGCCGACGGGGCCGTCGTGTTCGGCTTCAACCGGCTGTCGATCATCGACATCGCGCATTCGCACCAGCCGCTGCGGTGGGGTCCGCCGGAGGCGCCCGACCGCTACGTGCTGGTGTTCAACGGCGAGATCTACAACTACCTCGAGCTGCGCGACGAGCTGGCCACCGCGCACGGCGCCGCCTTCGCCACCGACGGCGACGCCGAGGCCATCGTCGCCGGATACCACTACTGGGGCGCCGACGTGCTCACCCGGCTACGCGGCATGTTCGCCTTCGCCCTGTGGGACACCGCCACGCTCGAATTGTTCTGCGCCCGAGACCCATTCGGCATCAAGCCGCTCTTCATGGCGACCGGCGCCGGGGGCACCGCGGTGGCCAGTGAGAAGAAATGCCTGCTGGACCTCGCCGAACTGGTCGGGTTCGACACCGGGATCGATCGGCGGGCCGTGCAGCACTACACCGTGCTGCAGTACGTGCCCGAGCCCGAGACGCTGCACCGCGGGGTGCGCCGGCTCGAATCGGGCTGCTACGCGCGGATCACGGCCGGGCGGCCGCCGGAGGTCACCCGCTATTTCGTGCCGAGGTTCGCCGCGGTGCCGATGAGCCGGGACACCGAACAGGTCCGCTACGACGAGATCACCGCGGTGCTCGAGGACTCGGTGGCCAAGCACATGCGCGCCGACGTCACCGTCGGGGCGTTTCTGTCCGGCGGCATCGACTCCACCGCGATCGCGGCGCTGGCCATCCGGCACAACCCCAAGCTGATCACCTTCACCACCGGTTTCGAGCGGGAGGGTTTCTCCGAGATCGACGTCGCGGTGGCCTCCGCCGAGGCGATCGGCGCCCGCCACATCGCAAAGGTGGTGCACCCGGACGAATTCGTCGCGGCCCTGCCCGAAATCGTCTGGTATCTCGACGAACCGGTGGCCGACCCCGCGCTGGTGCCGCTGTTCTTCGTCGCCCGTGAGGCCCGCAAGCACGTCAAGGTGGTGCTGTCCGGGGAGGGGGCCGACGAACTGTTCGGCGGCTACACGATCTACCGGGAACCGTTGTCGCTCAAGCCGTTCGACTACCTGCCGCGGCCGCTGCGGCGGTCGATGGGCAAGGTGTCCAAGCCGCTGCCGGAGGGGATGCGGGGCAAGAGCCTGCTGCACCGCGGCTCGCTGACCCTCGAGGAGCGCTATTACGGCAACGCCCGCAGCTTCTCCGACGCCCAGCTGCGCGACGTGCTGCCCGGCTTCCGCGAGGAATGGACCCACACCGACGTCACCGCTTCGGTGTACGCACAGTCGAAGGGCTGGGACCCGGTGGCGCGCATGCAGCACATCGACCTGTTCACCTGGCTGCGCGGCGACATCCTGGTCAAGGCGGACAAGATGACGATGGCCAACTCGCTGGAGCTGCGGGTGCCGTTCCTGGATCCCGAGGTGTTCGCCGTCGCCTCGCGGCTGCCCGTCGAGGCCAAGATCACCCGCACCACCACCAAGTACGCGCTGCGGCGGGCGCTTGAGCCCATCGTTCCCGCGCACGTGCTGCACCGGCCCAAGCTCGGGTTCCCGGTGCCGATCCGGCATTGGTTGCGCGCGGGCGAATTGCTGGACTGGGCCTACGGGTTGGTGGCGTCCTCGCAGGCCGGTCACCTCGTCGACCTGCCGGCCGTAGGGCGCATGCTCGACGAGCACCGCAACGGCGTCAGCGATCACAGCCGCCGGCTGTGGACGCTGCTGATCTTCATGCTCTGGCACGCGATCTTCGTCGAACACAGCGTGGTGCCGCAGATCAGCGAGCCGGTCTACCCCGTCCAGCTCTGAGGGTTCTGCCCCCGCCGCATCCCCTCCAGCTCTGAGGCCGTCGGCTTTACGAAGAGCGTGCGATGAGGGCTTCGAGCGTGCGTCCTGGGCGGAGATTTCTCGAATTTCGCGCCCTCAGCGCACGCGCGAAGCCAAGAGCGCACACTCGATTAGGCGGCCAGGTTCAGGCCAGCACCGCGGCGATCTCGTTGGCCGCGTCGTCGCCGTAGGCGCCCGCCAACCGGCTCACCGCGGTCTCGCGGTTCCAGTCCCAGTTCTGCGTTCCGGTGGATTCCAGCACCAGCACGGCGACCAGCGAACCCAGCTGCGCGGAGCGTTCCAGGCTCAGGCCGGCGCTGCGTCCGGTGAGGAAGCCCGCGCGGAACGCGTCGCCGACGCCGGTGGGGTCGGTCTGGCTGGTTTCGGGCACCACGTCGACGTGGGTCGTCGTGCCGTCGGGCTCGACGATGTCGACGCCCTTGGGTCCCAGCGTGGTCACCCGCAGCCCGACCTTGCCCTGCACGTCGGCTTCCGACCAGCCGGTCTTGTTGAGCAGCAGCTCCCACTCGTAGTCGTTGGTGAACAGGTAGGCGGCCCCGTCGACGAGCTTGTCGATCTCGTCACCGGACAGGCGGGGCAGCTGCTGGGACGGGTCGGCGGCGAAGGCCAGGCCCAGCTTGCGGCACTCCTCGGTGTGCACCACCATCGCGTCAGGGTCGTTCGCCCCGATGATCACCAGGTCCGGCTCGCCGATGGACGACACCACGTCGGCGAGCTTGATGTTGCGGGCCTCCGACATCGCGCCGGGGTAGAACGACGCGATCTGGGCCATGTCCTCGTCGGTGGTGCAGGTGAAGCGCGCGGTGTGCGCCGTCTTCGAGATGAGCACGTTGTCGCAGTTGACGTTGTGCGACTGCAGCCAGTGCCGGTAGTCGTCGAAGTCGTCGCCGGCCGCGCCGACCAGCGCCACGTCACCGCCGAGCACGCCGATGGCGTAGGCGATGTTGCCCGCCACGCCGCCGCGGTGGATCACCAGGTCGTCGACCAGAAAACTGAGCGATACCTTCTGCAGATGCTCAGCCAGCAGGTGTTCGGAAAACTTGCCGGGGAACCGCATCAAATTGTCGGTCGCAATCGAACCTGTCACCGCGATCGTCACGAATGTCTCCGCCCTTCGTTAGTAAGGTTATCTAGCTTACGCACGCGCCTGGACCGTTGCTGTGTCCACCGTCGGCGCGAAGCGGTGCGCTAGCCTCCCTAGGGAACTCGCTCAAGTCGCCGGGACACGATGCTCGGTCGGGGTATACCGCACCCAGCCCGTCGATACGTCCCGTCTACCACCGTAGGAGACCACGATGGCAGGTCCGCACTCGCCGAACCACACCGTCGGCGGCAGCGGACCCGAGCCAGCGGAGTCTCAGCCGCTCGAGTTTCCCGACGACCCCCGCGCCGGTGGCGCGGCCCCCGCCGATTATGCCGGGCAGGCACCGCCGCCGATGCCCTACCCGCAGCGGCGGTCCAAGCGGCGGTTGATCATCGGCCTGCTGTTGGCCGTGGCCCTGGTGGCGGCCCTGACCGTGGCGATCGTCTACGGCGTGCGCACCAACGGGGCCAACACCGGCGCCACGTTCTCCGAGGGCGCCGCCAAGACGGCGATCCAGGGGTATCTGGACGCCTTGGATCACCGCGACATCGAGGAGATCGAACGCAACGCGCTGTGCGGCATGTACGACGGCGTCCGCGACAAACGGTCCGACCAGGCGCTGGCCAAGTTGAGCAGCGACGCGTTCCGCAAGCAGTTCTCCGAGGTCGAGGTGACCTCGATCGACAAGATCGTCTACCTGTCGCAGTACCAGGCCCAGGCGCTGTTCACGATGAAGGCGTCGCCCGCGGCGGGGGGCCCGATGCGCGGTGAACTGCAGGGCGTCGCCCAGCTGCTGTTCCAGCGGGGCCAGATCATGGTGTGCTCGTACGTGCTGCGCACCGGCGGCTCGTACTGAGCGGGCGTTACCCGGTCAGTTGAACGAGTCGCCGCAGGCGCAGGACCCGGTGGCGTTGGGGTTGTCGATCGTGAAGCCCTGCTTCTCGATGGTGTCGACGAAGTCGATGGACGCGCCCTCCACGTACGGCGCGCTCATCCGGTCGACCGTCAACGTCACGCCGCCGAAGTCCGCGGTCAGGTCGCCGTCGAGCGTCCGGTCGTCGAAGAAGAGGTTGTAGCGCAGGCCTGCGCACCCGCCAGGCTGGACCGCGATCCGCAACGCCAGGTCGTCCCGCCCCTCCTGGTCGAGCAGGGACTTTGCCTTGGTGGCGGCGGCCTCGGTCAGGATCACGCCGTGCGTCTTGGCGTTCGACTCGTTTTGCACCGTCATTGCTTCTCCTACATGCCTCTCGTTGGCTGGGTCTTCAGGCTGGGCCCGAGAAAGTCCACTAGCTCAACGGTACCTTGCAGGACCGCTATTCCCGAGTCGCGAGGCCACGACGGATGCCAGACCCATGAGCTGATTGGCCGCGTCGGCCTGCGCCAGCCGCACCGAGCCGGCGTGCTCGGCGATGGAAAGGGCGGCCATGATGCCCGCCGACCGGACCGTGGCGTTGTCCAGTCCCACCTGGCCGGCCAGCACGATCACCGGCACTCCCCGCGGCCGGGCGGCGTCGGCGAGATAGCCCACCACCTTGCCGTGCAGCGACTGCTCGTCGAACCGGCCCTCCCCGGTGACGATCAGCTCCGCCATGTCCAGGTCGTCGGCCAGGCGGGTGTGATGGGCGATGATCGCCGCGCCCGACTCGCACCGGCCGCCCAGCGCCAGCAGCCCGGCGCCGATGCCGCCGGCCGCGGCCGCGCCCGGTTCGGAGCTCACGTCGCGGCCGGCGACCGCTTCCAGGATCAGCGCCCACGCCTGCAGGCGGACCTCCAACGCGGCGACGGTGACCGTGTCCGCGCCCTTCTGCGGGCCGAAGACCCTGGCCGCACCCCAGGGCCCGAGCAGCGGGTATTCGGTGTCGGAGGCGGCGATGAGCTCCACGTTGGCCAGCTGGCGACGGGCGGAGTCCAGGCCGCCGAGTTCGGCGATCATGCCCTGCCCGCCGTCGGTGCAGGCGCTGCCGCCCAGCCCGACCACGATGCGCGTCGCCCCGGCCCGCAGCGCCTCGGCGATCAGCTGCCCCACTCCCCTGCTGTGGGCCGCCATCGCCGTCTCCGGGGTGGGCGGACCGCCCAGTAGGGCCAGGCCGCACGCCTGCGCGCATTCCAGATAGGCGGTCGTCGTGGCGGGGTCGAACACCCACGCGGCCTCGACCATGGTGGACAGCGGACCGGACACCCGCAGCCGCCGGGCCTTGCCCAGCCGGCTGGCGAGCACCTCGACGAATCCGGGGCCGCCGTCGGACTGCGGGGCGACGATGAACCGATCGCCCGGCCGGCATCGGGTCCACCCCGTCGCAATGGCCGCGGCGGCCTCCACGGCCGTCATGCTGTCGCCGTAACAATCGGGGGCGACCAGGACGAGCATGGCCGGCAGCTGCAGACGGCCGGGAGCGAGGCCCAAAGCAGCATCATCCGAGGCCATGGTGCCGTCGTCCATCACAGGCAGCCGTTCATCACTGGTAAGAGTAGGGCCAACCGAGGCGCTGACGCAGGTCTAATAGCAAGGCATTCCAAGCCAATTCCGGGGCGGCTCATTCGCGAAGTAACCTGGCCTCTGTGAAGTTGATGGGCCGTAAGAAGGGCCAGGACGAGGACCTTGACGAGGGCGCTGCCGCGCTCGATGCCGGCGGCGCCCCCGAGACGACGTCGCGTGGCGGGCGTGGGACGAGCCCCAAGGGCCGGCCCACGCCGAAGCGCAACGAGGCGCGGCGCACCGCGCGGAAGGGTCCGGTCGCGCCCGCACCAATGACCGCGTCCGAGGCGCGGGCCCGCCGCAAATCGATGGCCGGTCCCAAGCTCAGCCGCGAAGAGCGCAGGGCCGACCGGGCCGCCAACCGCGCCAAGATGACCGATCGCCGGGAGCGCATGATGGCCGGCGACGAGGCATACCTGCTGCCGCGCGACAAGGGCCCGGTCCGGCGCTACGTGCGCGACGTGGTGGACGCCCGGCGCAACCTGCTGGGCCTGTTCATGCCGGCGACGTTGTTCTTGATGTTCGCCCTGTTCACCACCCCGCAGCTGCAGCTCTACGTCTCCCCGGCGATGCTGCTGCTGATGGCGGTGATGCTGGTCGACGGGCTGCTGCTGGGCCGCAGGGTGAGCAAGCTGGTGGACGCGAAGTTCCCGGACAACACCGAAAGCCGTTGGAAGCTGGGCCTGTACGCCGCCAGCCGGGCCTCGCAGATGCGACGGCTGCGGACCCCGCGGCCCCAAGTCAAGCGCGGCGCCGATGTCAAGTAGGCCCGCCTGAGCGCGGCGCGCACGCTGGTGCTCGGCGGGATCCGATCGGGCAAATCCCGGTGGGCCGAGGACGCCATCGCCGCGACGCTGCCGGCGGGCCGTCCGGTTTGTTATCTGGCCCCCGGCCCGGCCGGCGACGACGATGCGGGCTGGGCGGACCGCGTCGCCGAGCACCGCGGCCGCCGGCCCGGCCATTGGTCGACGGTCGAAACCGGCGACATCGCAGGCCAATTGCGCGCGGCGCCGGACACCCCGACCCTCGTCGACGACCTGGGCTCCTGGCTCACCGGCACGCTGGACCGCCACCACGGGTGGGACGGCGGGTCGGTCGCGGCGCCCATCGAAGCCATGCTCGCCGCCGTCGGCGCCTTCAACTCCACGCTGGTGCTGGTCAGCCCCGAGGTCGGGCTGACCGTCGTGCCGCCCACCGCGTCCGGGCGCCGGTTCGCCGACGAATTGGGCAGCCTCAACCAGCGCGTCGCCGAGCTCTGCGACCGGGTGGTGCTGGTGGTCGCCGGGCAGGCGGTGCCGATCAAGCCGTCGGTGACGTGATGGAGTTCGCCCCGGTGTCGCCGCCCGACTCGGGCGTCGCCGCCGCCGCCCGCGCCCGCCAGGACGAACTGACCAAGCCGCGGGGGGCGCTGGGACGCCTCGAAGACCTGTCGGTGTGGATCGCGTCGTGCCAAGGGCATTGCCCACCAAGGCAAT
Organism: Mycobacterium sp. E3298; assembly: GCF_001666895.1. Taxonomy (NCBI): domain Bacteria; kingdom Bacillati; phylum Actinomycetota; class Actinomycetes; order Mycobacteriales; family Mycobacteriaceae; genus Mycobacterium; species Mycobacterium sp. E3298. The sequence goes on along the minus strand of NZ_LZJB01000312.1, from coordinate 15,070 downwards.
TCGAACGCGCCCGGGTGGTGGTGTTCGCGGGTGACCACGGTGTGGCGCGGTCCGGGGTGTCGGCCTACCCGCCGGAGGTGACCGCGCAGATGGTCGCCAACTTCGAGGCCGGCGGCGCGGCCATCAATGTGCTGGCCGACCTCGCCGGCGCGACCGTGCGCGTCGCGGACCTGGCGGTTGACGGTGACGCACCGGCGGACCGGATCGGCGCCCACAAGGTGCGGCGCGGCAGCGGCGACATCGCCGTCGAGGACGCGTTGTCCGAAGCCGAGACCCTCGCCGCGATCGCCGCGGGCCGGGCCATCGCCGACGAGGAGGTCGACGCCGGGGCCGACCTGCTGATCGCCGGGGACATGGGCATCGGGAACACCACCCCGGCCGCGGTATTGGTGGCGGCGCTGACGAACGCGGAGCCGGTCGCGGTGGTGGGCTTCGGCACCGGGATCGACGACGCCGGCTGGGCGCGCAAGACGGCCGCGGTGCGCGACGCCCTGTTCCGGACGTCGCGCGTGCTGCCGGACCCGGTGGCGTTGCTGCGCTGCGGGGGCGGCGCCGACCTTGCCGCGATGGCGGGCTTCTGCGCGCAGGCCGCGGTGCGGCGCACCCCGCTGCTGCTCGACGGGATGGCGGTGACGGCCGCCGCCCTGGTGGCCGAGCGGCTGGCGCCCAACGCCCGGCTGTGGTGGCAGGCCGGCCATCGGTCCACCGAGCCCGGTCATGCGCTGGCGCTGACCGAGCTCGGCCTCGAGCCGATCCTGGACCTGCGGATGCGGTTGGGCGAGGGCAGCGGCGCGGCGCTGGCGCTGCCGGTGCTGCGCGCCGCGGTGGCGACGCTGTCGTCGATGGCCACGTTCACCCAGGCCGGCGTGTCCGATCGGGCCGCTCCCCCGCCGTGATGCGTTCGCTGGCAACGGCTTTCGCGTTCGGCACGGTCCTGCCCGTCCCCCGTTCGCGCGGTGCCGCGATGGGCCGCGGCGCCATGACGGCGCTGCCCGTGGTTGGCGCAGGCCTTGGTGCGCTCGCCGCCGCGGTGACGTGGGGCGGGGCTCACGCCTTCGGGCCGTCCTCTGCGCTCTCGGGCCTGCTCGCGGTCGCGGCGCTGCTGTTGGCGACCCGCGGCCTGCACATCGATGGTGTCGCCGACACCGCCGACGGGTTGGGCTGTTACGGGCCGCCCGAGCGCGCCCTGGCGGTGATGCGCGACGGGTCGACCGGCCCGTTCGGCGCGGCGGCCGTCGCCTTGACGGTCACGCTGCAGGGGCTGGCGTTCGCGGCGCTCGGGGCGGCGGGCAGGCCGGGGCTCACCGGCATCGCCGTGGCGGTCGCCGCCGGCCGGGTGGCCGCGGTGGTGGCCAGCCGACGGTCGGTGCCCGCGGCCGCGGGCAGCGCGCTGGGCGCGCGGGTCGCGGGCAGCCAGCCGGTGGCCGTCGCGGCCGGCTGGGTCGCCGCGCTGCTGGTCGCCGCGCTGGCGGCCGGACCGCGGGCGTGGCAGGGGCCGGTGGCGGTGCTGGCGGGCCTGGTCTGCGGCGCGGTGCTGGTGCGGCATTGCGTGCGCCGATTCGGCGGCATCACCGGCGACGTGCTGGGCGCGGCGATCGAGCTGACCACGACGGTGAGCGCCGTGGCGCTCGCCGGGCTGGTGCGGTTCTAGCGGGCGAGCGCCCGGCTCGCCGGCGAGTGTGAAGTATCTTCACGCTCGCGGCCGAACGTGAAACCAACTTCACGGCCGACGACCCGGCGAGGGCCTAGCCCAGCCGCGCCATCCAGCCGTGGGTGTCGGCGAACGTCCCGCGCTGGATCCCGGTCAGCGTGTCGCGCAGCGCCATCGTCACCTCGCCCGGCTGGCCGTCGGCGACGGTGAAGTCGGTGTCGCCGTACTTCACCTTCGAGACCGGGGTGATGACGGCGGCGGTACCGCACGCGAACACCTCGGTGATCTCGCCGGCGGCGGCCTTCTTCTGCCATTCGTCGATGTCGATCTTGCGTTCCTCGACCGAGAAACCGGCGTCAATTGCCAACTGCAGCAACGAATCCCGGGTGATCCCCGGCAACAGCGAACCGGACAGCTCCGGGGTGACCAACCGCGCCGACCCGCCGCTGCCGAACACGAAGAAGATGTTCATGCCGCCCATCTCCTCGACGAAGCGCCGTTCGACGGCGTCCAGCCACACCACCTGGTCGCACTGGTGGGCGGCGGCCTCGGCCTGCGCCAGCAGCGAGGCGGCGTAGTTGCCGCCGAACTTCGCCGCGCCGGTGCCGCCCGGGCTGGCTCGCACGTAGTCCGTCGACACCCAGACGGTGACGGGGTTGATGCCGCCCTTGAAGTAGGCGCCGGCCGGTGACGCGATCAGCAGGTACCGATACCGCTTGGATGGCCGCACGCCCAATCCGGGCTCGGTGGCGATCATGAATGGGCGCAGATACAAGGCATCTTCGCCGCCGGCCGCGGGGACCCAGGGCTTGTCGACGGCAATGAGCTGGCACAGCGAGCCCATGAACAGTTCGTCGGGCAGTTCGGGCATCGCGAGGCGCCGCGCCGACGACCGCAACCGCGCGGCGTTGGCCTCGGCGCGGAACGACACGATCGAGTCGTCCGCCCAGCGGTACGCCTTGAGCCCTTCGAAGATCTCCTGCGCGTAGTGCAGCACGATCGCCGAGGGGTCGAGTTCGATCGGGCCGTACGGGATGACCCGCGCGTCGTGCCAGCCCCGCTCGTCGTCGTAGTCGATCGACACCATGTGGTCGGTGAAGTGCTTGCCGAAACCGGGCTCGGCCAGGATGGATCCACGTTCGGCGTCGGTCGCGGGGTTGGCCGAACGCGAAACCGTGAACTCGAGGGAGCCGCTGGTCATGGGGCGATTGTATATCCGCCTGCGACCGGGCTTTTCATCTGAAGCGGCGGCACTAACGGGTCTTCGCTTCGACGAAGGGCGGCCGCACGACTTCGCACTCCGCGGCGCGCCCGCGAATGTCGACGGTGACCCGCTGGCCGTCCTCGACCTCGGCGCCGGCGTCGATGAGCGCCAGCGCGATGCCGACTTGCAGCGTCGGGGAGAAGGTTCCCGAGGTGGTGACCCCGACCGGCGCCTCGCCGGCGAGCACCGTCAGACCGGGCCGCAGCACACCGCGGCCGACCATCCGCAATCCGCGCAGCAGCCGTCGCGGCCCGGCCGCCTTCTCGGCCAGCAGCGCGTCCCGGCCGAAGAACGCGTCCTTCTTCCATCCGATCGCCCAGCCGCATCGGGCCTGCAGCGGCGAAATGTCCAGCGCCAGTTCGTGCCCGTGCAGCGGATAGCCCATCTCGGTGCGCAGCGTGTCGCGGGCGCCCAGGCCGGCGGGCTCGCCGCCGGCGGCGCCGACCGCCGCGGCCAGCGCGTCGAACACCACCGCCGCGGATTCCCAGGGCGGCAGCAGCTCGTAGCCGTGCTCCCCGGTGTATCCGGTCCGGCACACCCGCACCGGCACCCCCTCGTAGGAGGCGTCGGCGTAGCCCATGTAGTCCATGTCGGTCGGCAGCCCCAGCCCGCCGAGCACGTCCGCCGCGCGCGGGCCTTGCACCGCCAGCACCGCGTACGAGCGGTGCTCGTTGGTGATCGTCAGACCTGTCGGGGCCGCCGCCTGCAGCGCCTCGACCACCGCGGCGGTGTTGGCGGCGTTTGGCACCAGGAAGATCTCGTCGTCGCCGACGTAGTAGGCGATCAAGTCGTCGATGACACCGCCGGATTCGTTGCAGCACAAGGTGTATTGGGCCTTGCCCGGGCCGATGCGGCGCAAGTCGTTGGTGAGCGTCGAGTTGACGAATTCGGCGGCGCCCGGCCCGCGGATCAACGCCTTGCCGAGGTGGCTGACGTCGAACAGACCGACCGCGTTGCGGGTGGCGTTGTGCTCGCTGACGGTGCCGGCATACGACACGGGCATGAGCCAGCCGCTGAACTCGGCGAAACTGGCCCCCAACGCGCGGTGGCGGTCTTCCAACGGGCCATGCTGTAGGTCATCGGTCACGACGGTTCACCCTAATCGCGGGTGCTGGCACACTTGGGTGGGTGGTCGATTCCCCGGACTTCGCGGCGCTGGAGGCCGCCGGGATCGCGAACGCGCGCGAGCGGGCCGACCTGATCAAGTACCTGGACGAACTCGGCTTCACCGTCGACGAGATGGTGGAAGCCGAACAGCGTGGGCGGCTGTTCGGCCTCGCCGGTGACGTGCTGCAATGGTCGGGGCGCCCGGTCCACACGATCGCGACAGCGGCCGAACAACTCGGCCTGACGGCCGAGGAGGTCACCCACGCGTGGGGTTTGCTCGGCCTCACCGTGGCCGGCCCCGACGTTCCGGTGCTGAGCCAGGCCGACGTCGACGCGCTGGCGACCTGGGTCGGCCTGAAGACGGTGGTGGGTGAGGACGGCGCGTTCGGATTGCTGCGGGTGCTCGGCGCGGCGATGGCCCGGCTCGCGGAGGCCGAGTCCACGGCCATCCGGGCCGGGACGCCGGACATCCAGATGACCTACACCAACGACGAACTCGCCACGGCGCAGGCGTACCGCGCGGTGGCGGAGTTCGTCCCCCGGATTTCGGCGCTGATCGACGTCGTCCACCGGCATCATCTGACCGGCGCCCGAACCCACTTCGAGGGCGTCCTGCGCGACACCTCGGCAAGCGTGGTGTGCGGCATCGGTTTCGCGGACCTGTCCGGTTTCACCGTGCTCACCCGCGCGCTCACCCCCGCGCAGCTTTCGGCGTTGCTCAACGAGTTCGCCGGCACCGTCGCGGACGTGGTGCATCGCGACGGCGGCCGGGTGGTGAAGTTCATCGGCGACGAGGTGATGTGGGTGAGCGCGTCGCCCGAACGCCTCGCCAAGGCGGCGGTGGACCTGGTCAACCATCCGCGGGCGCGCGAGGAGGGCCTGCAGGTGCGCGCCGGCCTGGCCTTCGGCTCCGTCCTGGCGATCAACGGGGACTACTTCGGCAGCCCCGTCAACCTCGCGGCGCGTCTGGTCGGGGCCGCGGCCCCGTGCCAGATCCTGGCCGATTCGGCGCTGCACGAACGCCTGCCGGACTGGCCGGCGACGCCGCGGGGTCCCTTCGAGCTCAAAGGTTTTGACACCCCCACGATCGCCTTCGAGCTGCACGGTCGGGACGCCGCCGGTCTCGGCTCGGCCTCCGGCGATTAGGGTGAATGCCCGTGACCGCCGATTTGAGCTACGACAGCCCCTCCGTCAACGTCGCCACATCGCTGCCGAAACGCGGGGCGGGCTCTTCGGTGTTGATCGTGCCCGTCGTCTCGACCGGCGACGAGGACAGACCGGGGGCGACGGTGGCCCCGGGCGAATCGCTGCTGCCGGCCGAGGCGGTCACCGAAATCGAGTCCGGGCTGCGCGCACTGGACGCCACCGGCGGCAGCGAGCAGGTCCACCGCCTGGTCGTGCCGTCGCTGCCGGTGTCCAGCGTGCTGACGATCGGCCTGGGCAAGCCGCGACCCGAGTGGCCCGCCGACACCGTCCGGCGCGCGGCCGGCGTGGCGGCGCGGTCGCTGGGCACCGCCGAGGCGGTGTTCGTGACGCTGCCCGGCGACTTCAGCGCCGACGTCTGCTCGGCGGCCGTCGAGGGCCTGATCCTGGGCAGCTACCGGTTCACCGACTTCCGCAGCGGAAAGACCGCGCCGAAAGACAACGGGCTGCGCAAGATCACCGTGCTGTCCGCCTCGAAGGACGCCAAAGCGGCCAGCGCGCACGGCGCCGCCGTGGCGACCGCGGTCGCCACCGCCCGCGACTTCGTCAACACACCCCCGAGCCACCTCTTTCCCGCCGAATTCGCCCGACGCGCAAGGGCTTTGGGTGAGTCGGTCGGCCTCGAGGTGGAGGTGCTCGACGATAAGGCGCTGCAGAAGGCGGGCTACGGCGGGGTGATCGGCGTCGGCCAGGGTTCGTCGCGGCCGCCGCGGCTGGTGCGGCTGACCCACCGGGGCTCGAAGCTGGCCAAGAAGCCGAAGCAGGCGAAGAAGGTCGCGCTCGTCGGCAAGGGCATCACGTTCGACACCGGCGGCATCTCGATCAAGCCGGCGGCGTCGATGCACTACATGACCTCGGACATGGGCGGCGCGGCCGCGGTCATCGCCACGGTGGCGCTGGCCGCGCAGCTGCGGTTGCCGATCGACGTGATCGCCACCGTGCCGATGGCCGAGAACATGCCGTCGGGCACGGCGCAGCGGCCCGGTGACGTGCTGACGCAGTACGGCGGCATCACCGTCGAGGTGCAGAACACCGACGCCGAGGGCCGGCTCATCCTGGCCGACGCCATCGTGCGGGCGTGTGAGGACAACCCCGACTACCTGATCGAGACCTCCACGCTGACCGGCGCCCAGACGGTGGCGTTGGGCGCCCGGATCCCCGGGGTGATGGGCAGCGACGAGTTCCGCGACCGGGTCGCCGCCATCTCGCAGCGGGTGGGCGAGAACGCCTGGCCGATGCCGCTGCCCGACGAACTCAAAGACGACCTGAAGTCCACGGTGGCCGACCTGTCCAACATCAGCGGCCAGCGCTTCGCCGGCATGCTGGTGGCCGGGGTGTTCCTGCGCGAATTCGTCGCCGACGGCGTCGGCTGGGCGCACATCGATGTGGCCGGCCCGGCGTACAACACCAGCGGCCCGTGGGGATACACGCCCAAGGGCGGCACCGGCGTGCCGACCCGCACCATGTTCGCGGTGCTCGAGGACATCGCCGAAAAGGGCTAGCAAACGGCTAGCGCCTCAGCTGACGCGTCGAACGTCACGCCAGGGTGACACTGGCGCTCGAACGTCACGCCAGTGTGACGTTCGACGGCTAGCGCTTACCCGTCATCACCGAGAACACGGCTCGCTGCACCGTCCGGCGCGGCCAGCCGGTCGCGCCATCCGCCGCCAGCGCGGCGTTGGCCGCGTTGCGCCCGCAGGCGCCGTGCACCGACCCGCCCGGGGTGGCCGACGCACTGCCCAGATACAGCCCCCGCACCGGGGTTTCGGCCCGGCCCATGCCGGGCGCCGGGCGAAAGATCAGCATCTGCTGCAGTTGCGCCGTGCCACCGTTGAGCGCACCCATGTGCAGGTTGGCGTCGCTGGCCTCCAGGTCTGACGGGCGCTGAACGCACCGGTCCACGACCGCCGAACCGAAACCCGGCGCGTGTTCCTCGATCACCCGGTCCACCGCCTCGGCGAGCCGATCGGCCGACGCGTCGTCGGCCACGTTGCGCGGCAGATGCGTGTAGGCCCAGACACTTTCGGTGCCGTTCGGGGACCTGGTCGGATCGGCCGTGGTGGTCTGGCCCAGCAACATGAAGGGATGCTCGGGCACCACCCGGGTGTTCAGGTCGGCCATCCAGCGGACCAGCCCGTCACCGTCGGCGCCCAGATGGACGGTGCCCACGCCCTGCAGGTTCTTCGCCCGCCACGGAACGGGCGCTCCCACGGCGTAGTTGACCTTCACCACCGGTGGGTCCCAGATGAAGTGCTCGAGGTCGCGTAACAGCTTGGGCGGCAACGCATCCGGCGGCAGCATGTCGCAGAACAATCGCGGGGCCGTCACGTCGGCGACGATAGCCCGCCGCGCCGCGACCGTGCGCCCCTCGGCCGTAATCACCCCGACCGCGCGGCCATCCCGCACCTGGATGCGGGACACGTTCTGGTTGCACTCGATTCGCGCGCCCGCGGAGCGGGCACGGTTGACCAGGGCGGCCGTCAACTGCCCCGAGCCCCCGACCGGCACCGGCCACCCGCAGTCCTGGGCCAGCATCGTCATCAGGAATCCCATGGCGCCGCTGATCGGCGCGTCCGGCGGGACGTCGGCGTGCATTGCGTTGCCCAGCAACAACACTCGCGGCGCTTCGCCGGCGAACAGCTCACTCGCCATGGTGTTGGCGGGCTGCACCAGCAGGCGCGCCACCCGGAGCGCGTCCGACGTGCCGAGCCTGGTCAGCAGCCGCAGCAGGGGGCGCACGGGCGGGAAGGGCGCCAACATGGCGTCCAGCAGCGGCGCCTTGATCCGCTCCCACAAATGAACCAGGCGCCACCAGTTTTCGCCGTCGGCGGGCACCCGGCGGGCGAATTCCGCCGCGGTGCGCGCCGGGTCGTGATACACGATGGGCGGGTCGTCGTCCGCCGCGCTGCGCGGATGCGCCAGCACCACCGGGGCGTGCGACCAGCGCAGGCCGTGATCCTCCAGGCCCAGGGCGGCGATCGCCGGCGAGGCCACCGTCATCGGGTAGTACGAGCTGAACAGGTCGGTGATGTATCCCGGCGTGAGCTCGGCGCTGCGAACCGCGCCGCCGGGTTCGGGCTGGGCTTCCAGCACCAACACGTCCCAGCCCGCGTCGGCCAGCATCGAGGCGGCGACCAGGCCGTGGTGTCCCGCCCCGATGACGACGGCGTCGGCGGTGTCCCGCACGCTCATTGCACCTGGCTGGGCACCTTGCGCTCCGCCAGGGCCCCCAGCCGCCAGAGGCACTCCTTGTTGCGCGGATAGGCCGCGGCCAACGCGACGGAATCGGGGACGGCCCCCATCGGGCCTTCGACGGGCACCTCGATCATCTCCACCCGGCAACCCTGCGGTGTCTCGTGCAGCAGCATCGTGATCCGCGCGGCGCCCAGCGGCCCCAGGCGGGCGCACAGCACCAGCTTGTGCGGCGGCTCGCTCTCCTCCACCACGGTCGCGTCGTTGATCACCAACGGCCAAATCCCGATCGAGTGCCTGATCGAGGACCCGGGCTCCGGCCAATTCGGATCGACGGCCCGCATGCGGCTGTTGCCCACCACCCACTGGGTGTAGGTCCACCCTTGGGCCAGCACTTCCCACACCCGCTCGCAAGGCGCGGCCACGTCCCGCGTCGCAATCAGCACCTGGTTCCCCCTCTCGGTCACCGCGGCGGAATACCCATCAACGGGCCGCTGAATCCGGCGGATACGGGGTTTACCGGCCCTGTCCAGCGGCTAATCTCCCGGGGTCGAAAACCTGTACGAAGGAAGGCGAGATCGTGACAGTGCGACGGTTGATCCTGGCCGTGGGCGCCGTGCTGCTGCTGGCCGGCGTGATCGGGCTGTTGGCGCCGGTGTCGATTTCCGACGGCAACGGCCATTCGATCGGGTGCGGAAACGCGGTCGCCACGGACCTGTCCGCGGCCAGAAGCGCCAACAACAACAGCGTGGCGAACATCCCGATCCTCAACCAGGTCGTCCCGCACACCGACTATGTGGCGCAGTGCCAGTCGTCGGTGGGCAGTCGGCGCACGTGGTCGATCCCGCTGGCGGTCGTCGGGCTGCTCGCGATCGCCGGCGCGCTGTTGACGGGCCGCCAGGGCGCGGCGCGAGCGGGAACCTGAGCCCCCGGGTCAGATCACGCGCAGGCGCGCCGCGTTCCGCAGCCCTTGCGGCGCCAGGCGCGAAAGGCCATACAGCGCATAGGCTTCCGGCGCGACCGGGCGGATCGGCTTCTTCTTCTGGACCGACGACAGGATCGCGTTCGCGACCTTCTCGGGTCCGTAGTGCCGCAGGGCGAACATCTTGCCGAGCTGGCCCCGCCGACCGTCGACCTGTTCGCCCTTTCCGGCGGGCGCGTCGAAGCGGGTGGTGTTGATGATGTTGGTGTCGATGACCCCCGGGCAGATCGTCGTCAGCCCGACGTCGGCGGCGTCGAGCTCGGCGCGCAGGCAGTCGGAGAACATGTAGGTCGCCGCCTTCGACGTGCAGTAGGCGTTCAGCGACTGCAGCGGGGCGTAGGCGGCCATCGACGAGACGTTGACGATGTAGCCGCCGGTGCCGCGCTCCACCAGCCGCCGCGCGAAGGATCGGCACCCGTTGACCACGCCGCCCAGGTTGACGTCGAGCACCCGGTCGAATTGCTCGGCCGGGGTGTCGAGGAATCCGCCCGCGTGTCCGATGCCGGCGTTGTTGACGACGATGTCGGGGACCCCGTGCTCGGCGCTGACCCGCTCGGCGAACGCCTCCACGGCATCGGCGTCGGACACGTCGAGCACGTAGGCGTGGGCGACGCCGCCGCGGGTGGCGATCTCGGCTTCCGTGGCCTTGACGGCCGCTTCGTCGATGTCGCTGATGACCAGTTCGGCGCCCTCCCGCGCGAAGGCGAACGCCGTCTCGCGTCCGATTCCGCTGCCGGCGCCGGTGACCGACACCAGGGTGTCGCCGAAGGCCCCGCGGGGACGCCCGACCTGGGCGCGCAGCAGCGCGCGGCTCGCCGGCTTGCCCTCGGCCCAAACGGCGAACTCGTGCACCGCGGCGGCCATCACCTGCGGGTGGGACATCGGCGAGAAGTGGCCGGCCCTGATGTCGCGCCGCCACAGCCTCGGCACGAACCGCGGCGTGTGGTCGTAGCCATAGGGCCGCACGTACTTGTCCCTGGTGTTGACGATCAGTTGCACCGGCACATCGACGACACGGATGCCCTGCCCGCGGCCGGAGAACGAGCGAAAGTAGTTGGCGGGATAGGTCTTCACCGAACGGGCGGCGTCGCGCGCCAGCTGCGGCGAGTGGTGGATCTGCTCGACCGGGATGTTGTCCACGGCGTTGCGCCGCAGCGCGGGAATCGACATCGTCAGCCGCAGGAACAGGGGCGCGAGCACCGGGATCGAGAAGAACAGCATGTAGCTCAATCGCAGCGCCTGGCTGACCGATCGCACAAACCGGCGCGGGCGCCACGGTTGCCGCAGGCCGCTGAAGATGTAGTCGACCAACTGCTCCTGGCTGGGGCCGGACACCGACGTGAAGGTGGCCACCCGGTCACCGGCACCGGGCCGCTTCAGGTATTCCCAGATTCCAACCGAGCCCCAGTCGTGGGCCAGCACATGCACGGCCTGGCCGGGGCTGAGCTCGCCGGTGACGGCGGCGAAGTCGTCGGCGAACCGCTCCATCGTGTAGGCCGACACCGGCTTGGGCGCCGAAGACAGGCCGACGCCGCGGTTGTCGTATCGCAGGATGCGGAACCGGTCGGCCAGCAGAGGGACGACCCCGTCCCACAGCACGTGGGAGTCGGGAAAGCCGTGCACCAGCACGACCGTGGGGCCGTCGGGATTCCCCTCTTCGTAGACAGCGATTCGCGCGCCGTCGGCGCTGTCGACGAAATGCTGCGGTAGCCATTGTGTTGCCGGCATCTTCGACCTCCCCGCTCAACTGCAGTGGCCACACCGTAGCAAGGGGGTTCGGGAAGTCCCGGGAACGTCCGCCCTGGATGTGTGCCGGCGCGGACGCAGTGACAGGATAGTTTTGGATAGCTACTTTTCAGCGGCTAGCGATGTGTTCGACCCACCCCGACCCACGAGCGATCGAGGAGTCAAAGACGATGGCCTTCTCCGTCCAGATGCCCGCACTCGGTGAGAGCGTCACCGAGGGGACGGTCACCCGCTGGCTCAAGCAGGAAGGCGACACGGTCGAACTCGACGAACCCCTCGTCGAGGTGTCCACCGACAAGGTCGACACCGAAATCCCGTCGCCCGCCGCGGGTGTCCTGACCAAGATCGTCGCCCAGGAGGACGACACGGTCGAGGTGGGCGGCGAGCTGGCCGTCATCGGCGACTCGTCCGACGGCGGCGGTTCGCAGGCGGCCCCGCAGGCGCCCAGCCAGCCCGAGCCGCAGGCCGAATCCGCCCCACCGGCCCAGCCCGAGCCCGAGCCGGAGACGGCCGCCCCCGCCCAGCCCGAACCCGAACGCGCGCCGCAGAGTTCGGGTGGCGGCGACGCGACCCCCGTGCTGATGCCCGAGCTGGGCGAATCGGTGACCGAGGGCACGGTCACCCGCTGGCTGAAGAAAGTCGGCGACTCGGTCGGCGTCGACGAGGCGCTGGTCGAGGTGTCGACCGACAAGGTCGACACCGAGATCCCCTCACCGGTGGCCGGCGTGCTGGTCAGCATCACCGCCGAGGAGGACGCCACCGTGCCGGTCGGCGGCGAGCTGGCGAGGATCGGCACCGGCTCCGAGGCCGCGTCCGCCCCCACTCCCCCGCCGGCTCCCAAACCGGAACCCAAGCCCGAGCCGGCGCCCGAAGCACCCAAGGCCGAAGCACCCAAGCCCGAAGCGCCCAAGGCCGAGCCGAAGCCCGAACCTCAGCCGGTGTCCCAGCCGGCGCCCGCGCCGAAAGCCCAACCGGCGCAAGCGCAGCCGGCCGCCGAGCCCAGCGGCTCGGGCCCGGACGGTGCGCCGTATGTGACCCCGCTGGTGCGCAAGCTGGCCACCGAGAACGGCGTCGACCTGACCGAGATCACCGGCACCGGAGTCGGTGGCCGCATCCGCAAGCAGGACGTGCTCGCCGCCGCGGAGAAGAAGCAGCAGGCCCAGAAGGCGCCCGCCCCGGCCCAGGCGCCCGCCGCGGCCCAGGGCCAGGCACCCGCCGCCGACGGCAAGCCCGCCCCGGCGGCCGCGCCCACCCCGGCGCCGGCGTTGGCGCACCTGCGCGGCACCACGCAGAAGGCGAGCCGGATCCGCCAACTCACGGCGAACAAGACCCGGGAATCCCTGCAGGCCACCGCCCAGCTCACCCAGACGCACGAGGTCGACATGACCCGGATCGTCGGACTGCGGGCCAGGGCGAAGTCCGCGTTCGCCGAGCGCGAGGGGGTCAACCTGACCTTCCTGCCGTTCATCGCCAGGGCGGTGATCGATGCGCTGAAGATCCACCCCAACATCAACGCCAGCTACAACGAGCAGACCAAGGAGATCACCTACTACGACGCCGAGCATCTAGGCTTCGCCGTCGACACCGATCAGGGGCTGCTCTCCCCCGTCATCCACAACGCCGGCGACCTGTCGCTGGCCGGGCTGGCGCGGGCCATCGCCGACATCGCCGCGCGCGCCCGGTCGGGCGACCTCAAGCCCGACGAACTGTCCGGCGGCACCTTCACGATCACTAACATCGGCAGCCAGGGCGCCTTGTTCGACACCCCCATCCTGGTGCCGCCGCAGGCGGCCATGCTGGGCACCGGGGCGATCGTGAAGCGGCCCCGGGTGATCGTCGACGAATTCGGCAACGAGTCCATCGGCGTCCGCTCCATCTGCTATCTCCCACTGACCTACGACCATCGGCTCATCGACGGCGCTGACGCCGGACGCTTCCTCACCACGATCAAGCACCGGCTCGAAGAGGGAGCGTTCGAGGCCGACTTGGGTCTCTAGGAGGACTGGCGAACCGTGGCCAAACCCGTCATCGCGATCGCGGGTTCATCCGGCCTGATCGGATCCGCCTTGACCGCCGCCCTGCGTGCGGCCGACCACCGGGTGCTGCGCATCGTGCGCCGGGCACCGTCGAACTCCGACGAGCTGCACTGGAACCCCGAGAGCGGCGAATTCGACGTCGACGCGATCAGCGACGTCGACGCCGTCGTCAACCTGTGCGGCGTCAACGTCGGCCAGCGCCGCTGGTCGGGCGCCTTCAAGCAGGGCCTGCGGGACAGCCGCATCGCCCCCACCGAAGTGCTGGCGCATGCCGTCGCCGACGCCGGGGTGGCGACCCTGGTCAACGCCAGCGCGGTGGGCTACTACGGGGACACCAAGGACCGCGTGGTCGACGAAAACGACCGGGCGGGAAAGGGTTTCCTGGCCCAGCTGTGCGAGGACTGGGAGGCCGCGACGCTGCCGGCCCAATACGGTGGCGCCCGGGTGGTGCTGGCCCGCACCGGGCTGGTGTTCTCCCCGGCGGGTGGCGCGCTGGGGCGGTTGCGGCCGTTGTTCCGGGCGGGCCTGGGGGCGCGGCTGGGCAGCGGCCGTCAATACATGTCGTGGATCACCCTGGAGGACGAGGTGCGGGCGCTGCTGTTCGCGATCTCCAACACCGCGCTGTCCGGCCCGGTGAACATGACCGGGCCCGCGCCGGTCACCAACGCCGAATTCACCACCGCCTTCGGCCGCGCGGTCAACCGCCCGACCCCGCTGATGGTGCCGGGCTTCGCGGTGCGGGCCGCGCTCGGCGAGTTCGCCGACGAGGGCGTGCTCATCGGCCAGCGCGCGATCCCCTCTGCGCTGGAGCGGGCGGGTTTCGAGTTCCACCACAACACCATCGGCGAGGCGCTCGGCTACGCCACCGCCCAGCGCGACCACGACTAGCGGCGATCGCAAGCGCGGCGCAGCCGGGCGAAGCGGGTCGCCGCCATCGGGCTAGCGGCGATCGCAAGCGCGGCGCAGCCGGGCGAAGCGGGTCGCCGCCATCGGGCTTAGCGGCGATCGCAAGCGCGGCGTCGCGGCTTGCCTGCCCGGCGAGTAGCGTCGCGAACGTGATCGATTCCATCCGGTCCAGCCGGGCCGCGATCGACGTCCGCCAGCTCGGAACCGTCGAATACCGCACGGCCTGGCAGTTGCAGCGCGAGCTGGCCGACGCCCGGGTCGCCGGCGGCGGCGACACGCTGCTGCTGCTCGAGCACCCGCCGGTCTACACCGCGGGACGGCGCACCGAGCCGCACGAACGACCGGTGAACGGCACGCCCGTAGTCGACACCGACCGGGGCGGCAAGATCACCTGGCACGGCCCGGGGCAGCTGGTCGGCTATCCGATCATCGGCCTGAGCGAGCCGCTCGACGTGGTGAATTACGTGCGGCGCCTCGAGGAGGCGCTGATCAAGGTGTGCGGCGACCTGGGCCTGGAGACGTGCCGGGTGCACGGCCGGTCCGGGGTGTGGGTGCCGGGCGGTGCCGGGCGGCCCGACCGCAAGGTCGGCGCCATCGGTGTGCGGGTCTCGCGGGCGACCACCCTGCACGGGTTCGCGCTCAACTGTGACTGCGACCTCGACGCGTTCGGCACGATCGTGCCGTGCGGCATCACCGACGCCGACGTGACCTCGCTGTCGGCCGAGTTGCGGCGCCCGGTGGCTGTCGGGGACGTCCGCGCGGCCGTCGCAAACGCCGTCTGCGACGCCCTCGACGGGGTCCTGCCGGTCCGGGAACACCCCGGCACGCGCGTAGCATCAGCGATGTGACTGTCGCACCCGAAGGCCGCAAGCTCTTGCGCCTGGAGGTCCGCAATGCGCAAACCCCGATCGAGCGCAAGCCGCCGTGGATCAAGGTGCGGGCCCGGATGGGGCCCGAATACACCCAGCTGAAAAGCCTGGTGC
>NZ_LZJB01000311.1:0-21194 GCF_001666895.1 Mycobacterium sp. E3298 | reverse complement strand
CGCGCTGTTCTCGGGCCACGAGGACTCGTCCCACCCGTGGCCCCAGACGGGAAGGCCCGGGTGGGCCGCCGCGTAATCGGCCACCAGCTGGAGGCACTGCTCTCTCGAGCCGGCCGCGCGCAGGTCGAGGCCGCTGAGCGTCAGGCCGGTGGCGGTGAGGTGGATGTGGCTGTCCACGAATCCCGGCGCCACAAAACCGCCGTCCACGTCGTCGATGTCAGCGTCGGGAAACAGGCTGCGGCCGACGTCGTCGCTGCCCAGCCAGGCGATGACGTCGCCTCGCACCGCCATGGCGGTGGCGTCCGGATGGCTCGGGCTGTGCACCCGGCCATTGACCAACAGCGTGGTGGGCGTGTGGCTCACAGGGCAAAACTACGTGGGCTTCGGGGCGGGGCGATCAGTCCCAGGCGGGCCGGCCCGGGAATCCGCCGCGGACCGGCTCGTTCTCGAGGGCGGGCGGGCGGTAGTCCCGGACGTCGACGACCTCGCCGTCGATGTAGCCGTCTTGCGCGGGGCCGCCGGTCTGACGCGCGCCGGCGCCGAACAGAGTCGTGTCGGCGAGCAGCGGCATGCGCCGCCGCAGTCCGCGCATCGCGATCGCCGCCAAACCGGGCCCCACGGCCGACCGTACGGGTCGCACCATCAGCAACAGCCCCAGCGCCGTTGTCACGAGGCCGGGTACCAAGACCAGCAGGGTGGCCAGCGAGACCAGCGTCCCGTCCCGCACCGCGGTGCGCGGCTCTGCGAGACCGGAGCGGAGGTCGCCGACCTGGCGCAGCAGGTGCGAGCCCATCATCGGCACCAGGAGGCCCCATCCGAGCAGGAAGGTGCCCGCCAATGCCAGCAGCGTCCAACCCCACCCGATCGTCGAGACCAGGGCGATGATCGCCGCCAGCTCGACGACGGCGTAGCAGAGAAACAGCCGTGACAGCATGTCAGCGCAACGTACGCCGACCGCGTCGAAGTTCCCATGGTGGTGTCCGGGGCGATTGCAGTTAGATGACGCTATGACCACGATTGAGATCGACACGCCCGACGGACCGATCGACGCGCTGCTGGACCTTCCCTCGGGTCAGGGCCCGTGGCCGGGCGTCGTCGTGATTCATGACGCGTTCGGATACGGCAGGGATAAGGAGTCGACGAACAAGCGCATCGCCCAGGCCGGCTATGTGGCGATCACCCCCAACATGTACGCGCGGGGCGGCCGGATGCGCTGCATCACCCGGGTGATGAAGGAGCTGCAGACGCAGCGCGGCCGCGCCCTATCGGACATCCTGGCGGCGCGCGATCACCTGAAAGCCATGCCGGAATGTTCCGGCCAGGTCGGCATCGCGGGGTTCTGCATGGGCGGCCAGTTCGCATTGGTCATGTCTCCCAAGGGTTTCGGCGCTTCCGCCCCGTTCTACGGCGCTCCCCTGCCCCGCAACCTCGACAAGACGCTGGACGGGGCGTGCCCGATCGTGGCCAGTTTCGGCGCCAAGGACCCGCTGGGACGGGGCGCGCCCGAGAAGCTGCGCGAGACCATCGCCAGGAAGAACATCACTGCCGATGTGAAGGTCTATCCCGGTGTGGGGCATAGCTTTGCCAACGACCTGCCGGCCCAGCCACTGCTGCGGATCACCGGTTTCGGCTACGACGAGGCGGCCACGGAGGACGCTTGGCGCCGGGTGTTCGCGTTCTTCGGCGAGCACTTGGCGGCGGGCGCGACGACGTAGCTGCGTCAGTTGAGCTTTCGCGACAAGACCGTCGCGAACGTGTGCGTGTCTCCGGGCCAGCGCGCCGACACGTAGTCGCCGTCGTCGACGACGAACGCGGGCCGCGGGTCGGTCGCGGTGTCGCGCGCCATGCCGGAGGTCTTGCGCCGCCAGTCCGGTGAACCGCGCACCACGTCGCGAAAGTCCGCCGGATCTTCAAGCGCACGAGTCACTTCCGCCTGCACCGACATGTACCCTTCCGCCTGGCCGGGTTCCTCGGTGTAGGTGCGGTAGTAGTCTCGGTCCCAGAACCGGGTGACACGCGTCAACCGCCACGCCAGGCGCTCCATCGCCCACGTCAGGGCCGTGGTCTGGTGCCCGTAGAGCACCGAGCGGCCCGTCTCGGGGTCGACGCTGCGCGCCGCGAGCAGCACGCCGTGACAGATGGCGCCGACGACCATGCCGCGTTTGAAGGCGTCCACCACAAGCCGATGCAGGATGTGGCTGTCGACGTAGCTGCGCATTCCGCGGGCCCGATGCCCGCCGGGCAGCAGCAGCGCGTCGATGCCGTCGAGGGTGGCCTGGGCCCACGCGACCGGGCGCTGAAACTCGTTTGACGCCAACATGTCCCGATAGGCGCCGCGCCCGGCCTTGTTCGCCCGCAGCATCAGACCGATGACGGGAATGGCCCCCAGCACCGGCAGGGCGGACCAGAGGTCCAGGCCACGGCCGCTCACCATGATGTCGTCCGCCGCGCCGGGCGTTCCGCTCTCGGTGGCGAACACCACCCGATGCCCGTCGTCGGTCAGGACGCGCCAACTGACCGCGACCTCGGTCGGGTCGAAGTCGCGGTCCGGGATCGGGACGAGAACGGTGCCCATGGCCCTTACGTCGGGGACACCCTGAGTTCGAGGCCGACGTTGTTCTCCATGCCGCCGCGCAGCTTGCTGAAGAGGTTGAAGACCTTACCGAGGATGCCGTAGCGCTTGCCGATGGCGTCGTACACGGCGCCGGTCTGCGACTTGTCGAGGATGGCGGCGGTGCCTTCGACGGCCTCGCTGGTCGGTTTGCCCTGCATGGTACAAGTGGCCAGCGTTACCCGCGGAGTGTTGCGGATCCGCTTGACCTTCCACGACTTTTCTCCGGTGATCACCAGCAGCCGATCCTGGTCGGCGGCGGCCCAGATCGGCGTCGGCTTGGGCTTGCCGTCCTTGGTGAACGTGGTCAGCAGGATGTATTGCGCCTTGGCGAGATCGGCGAAGGTGGGTGTCACGGTGTCAACCTACGCCCCGTAGCCCGCCCGTGCCGAGTGTGCGGGCAGCCGCACGTTCGCTGCCGAGTGTGCGGCTAGCCGCACACTCGCGTCAGGGGTCAGCCCTCCAGGTCGCCCTCGGTTTCCAGCAGCGCCTGGCGCAGGCCGTCGAGGGTCTCCGGTTGCGGCTGTTCCCACATGCCGCGGCCGGCGGCCTCCAGCAGTCGTTCGGCCATGCCGTGCAGCGCCCAGGGGTTGGATTCGGCCATGAACTTCCGGTTCTCGGGATCCAGCACGTAGCTCTGGGTGAGCTGCTCATACATCCAGTCCGCCATCACGCCCGCGGTCGCGTCATAGCCGAACAGGTAATCCACCGTCGCCGCCATCTCGAACGCACCCTTGTAGCCGTGCCGGCGCATCGCCGCCATCCAGCGCGGATTGACCACTCGGGCGCGAAACACCCGCGTCGTCTCCTCGGACAGCGTCCGCGTCCGAATCGCGTCGGGCCGGGTGTTGTCACCGATGTAGGCGGCCGGCGCCTGCCCGGTCAACGCCCGCACCGTGGCCACCATCCCGCCGTGGTATTGGAAATAGTCGTCCGAGTCGGCGATGTCGTGTTCCCTGGTGTCGGTGTTCTTGGCGGCCACCGCGATCCGCCGGTACTGACGATTCATGTCGTCGACCGCCTCTCGGCCGTCCAGGTCGCGGCCGTAGGCGAAGCCACCCCACGCGGTGTACACCTGCGCCAGGTCGGCGTCGTCGCGCCAGTTGCGGCTGTCGATCAGCTGTAGCAACCCGGCGCCGTAAGTTCCCGGCTTGGAGCCGAAAATCCTTGTCGTGGAGCGGCGCTGGTTGCCGTGCTGCGCCAGGTCGGCCTGCGCGTGCGCCCGCACGTAGTTGTCGTCGGCCGGCTCGTCGAGCCCGGCGACCAGCCGCACCGCGTCGTCGAGCATCGTCACCACGTGCGGGAAGGCGTCGCGGAAGAACCCCGAGATCCGCACGGTCACGTCGATGCGCGGACGGCCCAGCTCGGCGAGCGGTATGGCGGTGAGGTCGACGACGCGCCGCGACGCGTCATCCCAAACCGGCCGAACTCCCAGCAGCGCAAGCACTTCGGCGATGTCGTCGCCTGCGGTGCGCATCGCCGAGGTGCCCCACACCGAGAGCCCCACCGACTGCGGCCATTGCCCATGGTCGTCGCGGTAGCGGGTCAGCAGCGAATCCGCCAGCGCCACGCCGGCCTCCCAGGCCAGCCGCGAGGGCACCGCCTTGGGGTCGACGGAGTAGAAGTTGCGGCCGGTGGGCAGCACGTTGACCAGACCGCGCAGTGGTGAGCCCGACGGGCCGGCCGGGATGAAGTGGCCGTCCAACGCGTCGAGCACCTGGTCGATCTCGGCCGCGGTGCCGGCCAGGCGGGGCACCACCTCGGTGGCGGCGAACCGGAGCACCGCCGCGATCTCGCGGTTGTCGGTGATGCGGTCGGCGGCGTCGGGCTCCCAGCCGCTGGCCTGCAGCGCCGCGATGAGTCCGCGGGCCGCTGCCTCGGCCGAGTCGACCGATGCGCGTTCGTCGGTACCGTCCTCCGCAAGGCCCAGCGCCTGCCGCAATCCCGGGATGGCCTGCTCTCCCCCGAACAGCTGGCGGGCGCGCAGGATCGCCAGCACAAGGTCGAGTTCGGTTTCCCCCGAAGGCTTTTGGCCCAGTACATGCAGTCCGTCACGGATCTGCACGTCCTTGATCTCGCAGAGCCAGCCGTCGACATGCAGCAGCATGTCGTCGAACGAATCCTCGGGGGGCCGCTCAGTCAGCCCGAGATCGTGGTCCATCTTGGCGGCCCGGATCAGGGTCCAGATCTGTTGGCGGATGGCGGGCAGCTTGCCGGGGTCGAGCGCGGCGACGTTCGCGTGCTCGTCGAGCAATTGCTCCAGCCGGGCGATGTCGCCGTAGGTTTCGGCGCGCGCCATCGGCGGAATGAGATGGTCGACCAGGACCGCGTGCGCCCGCCGCTTGGCCTGGGTGCCCTCACCCGGATCGTTCACCAGGAAGGGGTAAATCAGGGGCAGGTTGCCCAGCGCGGCGTCGGATCCGCAGGCGGCCGACATGCCCAACGTCTTGCCGGGCAGCCATTCCAGGTTGCCGTGCTTGCCCAGGTGCACCACGGCGTGCGAACCGAACCCGGCGTCGAGCCAGTGGTAGGCGGCCAGGTAGTGGTGGCTGGGTGGTAGGTCGGGGTCGTGGTAAATCGCCACCGGGTTCTCGCCGAAACCGCGGGGCGGCTGCACCATCAGCACCAGGTTGCCGGCTTGCATTGCGGCGATGACGATTTCACCGTCGGGGTCTCGTGTGCGATCGACGAAGAGGTCCCCGGGCGGCGGGCCCCAATGCCGTGTCACCGCGTCGGTCAGATCGGCGGGCAGGGTGGCGAACCAGTCCCGATAGTCCTTGGCGGACAGGCGGATCGGGTTGCCCGCCAATTGCCCGTCGGTGAGCCAGTCGGGGTCCTGACCCCCCCGTTCGATCAAGGCGTGGATCAGGGCGTCGCCGTCGTCGGCGTCGACGCCGGGGATTTCGCCCACCTGGTACCCGCGCTCGCGCATCGCGCGCAGCAGCGCGACCGCGCTGGCGGGCGTGTCCAGCCCCACCGCGTTCCCGATCCGCGCGTGCTTGGTCGGATAGGCCGAGAACACCAGGGCTACCCGTTTGTCGGCCGGGGCGACGTGGCGCAGCCGCGCGTGCCGGACTGCCAGCCCCGCGACCCGTGCGCACCGCTCCGGGTCGGCAACGTAGGAGATCAGGCCGTCGTCGTCGATCTCCTTGAAGGAGAACGGGACCGTGATGATGCGGCCGTCGAACTCGGGCACCGCCACCTGGGTGGCCACATCGAGCGGGCTCAGCCCGTCGTCGTTTTCGCTCCACTGGGCCCGAGAGCTGGTTAGGCACAGTCCCTGCAGGATCGGAATGTCCAGGGCCGCAAGGTGTTCGACGTTCCAGCTGTCGTCGTCGCCACCGGCGGACGCCGTGGCCGGCTTCAGTCCCCCGGCAGCCAGGACGGTGACCACCATGGCGTCGGCGTCCCCCAGCCGTTGCAGCAGTTCGGGTTCGGCGGTCCGCAGCGACGCACAGTAGACCGGCAGCGGCCGCGCGCCGGCGTCCTCGATGGCCCGGCACAGCGCCTCGACGTAGTCGGTGTTGCCGGCCAGCTGCTGCGCGCGGTAGTACAGGACGGCGATCGTGGGGCCGTCGGACTCGCCGGGGTGTGACCGCTCCAGCTCGCCCCAGGTCGGTGTCACGACGGGCGGGCTGAACCCGAACCCCGTCATCAGCACGGTGTCGGACAGGAAGGCGTGCAGCTGGCGGAGGTTCTCGACGCCGCCGTGCGCCAGATAGATGTGCGCCTGCACCGCGATGCCGGCGGCGAGCGTGGACAGCCCGGTCAGCTCGGCGTCGGCGGCCTGCTCACCGCTGACCAACACGGTGGGCACGCCGCTGGCGACCACGCTGTCGATCCCGCTCTGCCAGGCGCGGTAACCGCCGAGGATGCGAACCACCACGATCGACGCGCCGGCGAGCAGTTCCGGCAGTTCGCTTTCATCCAGGCGCGAAGGGTTGGCCCACCGATAATTTCTTCCGCTGGCGCGGGCGCTGATCAGGTCCGTGTCGGACGTCGACAGCAAAAGGATGGTCGGCTCAGCCACCCCTCATTCGTACCGTAGGGTCGCCGCGATCCGGGCGGCGACCTCTCCGGCGACCCGCAGCGCCTCGTCGCTCTTGCCCGGCTCGTAGCGATCCGCGGCGGCGTCGTAGTCGGCGCCCGCGATGGACCCGTGGTCGGCCGCCAGCTCCACCAACTCCACCGGCCAGCCGGCCCGTCGCAAGGCGGCGGCGAAGTCCCTGCTGGCCGTCACCGGGACGACATCGTCGGCCAGGCCGTGCAGCAACGTCAACGGTGTGCCGCCGCCCTCCGGCGTCAACGCCTCGGTCGGCACCCGGCCGGTGAGCGGGTCGGGCACCATGAAAGCCCCGGCGAGGCAGACGGTGTGCGCCAAGGGGACGTCGCCGCGAAGCGTCAGGCCCGCCGCTGCGCACCCACCCATGGACCACCCGACCAGCACGATGCCGTCGGGGTCGGCGGCACGTTCCCGGGCGAAGTCGAGCGACCGCAGCAGGTCTGCGCGCCCGCCGTCGTCGGCGTGGGAGTTCCAGTCCGGTGCGACCGCCGCCGCGCCACGTTCGGCGAGCAGGCGGGCGAGCGGACCGAAGGCCGCGCGCGCGTCGGTCTGCATGCCGTGCCATAACAGGACCGTGGGGCGAGTGGAGTCGCCGTAGACATCAGCCAAGCGGCCCGGGGCGTATTCGACCGTCTGCATGCGGACGAGGGTGCCCCGGATCCCGAGACCCCAATCGTGAGGCGGACCAGGCCCGTACCGTGGACGCGTGCCCAGATCCCGCGACACCGACGCATGCCCGGGTGCGCTGCAGGTGCACCGGGCCGCCGACGGCGCCCTGGCGCGGGTCCGGCTGCCCGGCGGCATGCTGACGGCCGCTCAGCTCGCCGCGCTGGCACGGGTGGCCACCGAATTCGGTTCGGCGACGCTCGAGCTCACCGCGCGCGGCAACGTGCAGCTGCGCGGGATCACCGATGTGACGGCGGCGGCCGAGGCCATCGCCGACGCGGGGCTGTTGCCCTCGGCGACCCACGAGCGGGTACGCAACATCGTCGCTTCGCCGCTATCCGGCCGGGCCGGCGGGACTGTCGACGTGCGTCCGTGGGTCGTCGAGCTGGACGAGGCGATCCGCGCCGAGCCGAGCCTGGTCGAGCTGGGCGGGCGATTCTGGTTCGGCCTCGACGACGGGCGCGCCGACGTTTCCGGCCTGTGCGCCGACGTCGGTGTGCACGCGCTTCCCGATGGCTGGGCGTTGTTGCTCGCCGGACGCGACACCGGCGTCCGGCTGACGGCCGGCGAGGTGATCGAGACGCTGGTCATGATCGCGACACGTTTCGCGGCGACACGTGGAAGCGCTTGGCGTGTCAAGGAATTGGACGACGTCGAAAGCCTGTTGCCCGGCGCGGAACTGGGCGCCGTCGCCTTTCCCGCGGTCACCAGGCCGCCGGTGGGCTGGATCAACCAGGATGATGGCCGGGTGGCGCTCGGCGCCGCGGTGCCGCTCGGGGTGCTGTCCGCGCGGGTCGCGGAATTCCTGGCGGCGATCGAGACGCCGCTGGTGATCACACCCTGGCGCTCGGTGCTGGTGTGCGATCTCGACGAGGGCGTCGCCGACGTCGCGCTGCGGGTGCTGGCCCCGCTGGGTCTGGTGTTCGACGAGAACTCCCCCTGGCTGAACGTCAGCGCCTGCACCGGCAGCCCCGGATGCGCGCATTCGCTGGCCGATGTCCGGGCCGACGCGGCCGCGGCGCTGGGCGGGGATGCGGGAGTGCATCGCCATTTCGTCGGCTGCGACCGCGCGTGCGGCAGCCCGCTGACCGGCGAGGTGCTGCTGGCGACTGGCGATGGATACCGCCAGCTACGCGGTGACCGCAAGCGCGGCGAAGCCGGGCGAAGCGGGTCGCCGCCAGGACCTTAGGGTAAGCGGGTGCTCGACTACATCCGCGACGCAGCTGAGATCTATCGGCAGTCGTTCGCGGCCATTCGGGCCGAAGCCGACCTGGCCCGCTTCCCGGACGACATCGCGCGGGTGGTGGTGCGCTTGATCCACACCTGCGGGCAGGTCGACGTCGCCGAGCACGTCGCCTACACCGACGACGTCGCCGCGCGCGTCGGCGCCGCCCTGCGCGGCGGCGCGCCGGTGCTCTGCGATTCGTCGATGGTGGCCGCCGGGATCACCGGCGCGCGGCTGCCGGCCGGCAACGAGGTGGTGTCGCTGGTGGCCGACCCGCGCGCCGCGGACCTGGCCTCGCGCAGGCACACCACCCGATCGGCGGCCGGGGTGGAGCTGTGGGCCGATCGGCTGCCCGGCGCCGTGCTGGCCATCGGCAACGCGCCCACCGCCCTGTTCCGGTTGCTCGAGCTGGTCGACGAAGGGGTTTCCCCGCCGGCCGGAGTCCTGGGCGGGCCGGTCGGATTCGTCGGGTCGGCCCAGTCCAAACAGGAGCTCATCGACCGTCCGCGCGGGATGTCGTATCTGGTGGTGCGGGGCCGCCGCGGTGGCAGCGCCATGGCCGCCGCCGCGGTCAATGCGATCGCGAGCGACCGCGAATGACCACGCGGGGCACTCTCTGGGGTGTCGGGCTGGGACCCGGCGACCCGGAGCTGGTGACCGTCAAGGCGGCGCGGGTGATCGGCGAGGCCGACGTGGTGGCCTACCACAGCGCCCGGCACGGCCGCAGCATCGCGCGCGGGATCGCCGAACCGTACCTGCGGGCCGGGCAGATCGAGGAGCACCTGATCTATCCGGTGACCACCGAGGTGACCGACCACCCCGGCGGCTACGCCGGGGCCCTCGAGGACTTCTACGTGGAAGCCAGCGCGCGCATCGCCGCTCATCTCGACGCGGGCCGCGATGTGGCGCTGCTCGCCGAGGGCGACCCGCTGTTCTACAGCTCCTACATGCACCTGCACACCCGGCTGACGCAGCGGTTCAACGCCGTCATCGTGCCGGGGGTTACGTCGGTGAGCGCCGCGTCGGCGGCCATCGCGACGCCGTTGGTGGCCGGCGACGAGGTGCTCTCGGTGCTGCCGGGCACCCTGCCGGTCGCCGAGCTCACCCGCCGCCTGGCCGACGCGGACGCCGCGGTGGTGCTGAAACTTGGTCGCTCGTACCGCGCTGTGCGCGAAGCGCTTTCGGCGTCCGGGCAGCTCGACGACGCGTTCTACGTCGAGCGGGCCAGCACCGCCGGGCAGCGAATCCTGCCCGCCGCCGACGTCGACGAGGCCGGCGTGCCCTACTTCTCGCTGGCGATGCTGCCGGGTGGGCGCCGCGGACGGCAGCCAGCGGCGGCCGGCACGGTCGCGGTGGTCGGCCTGGGTCCCGGCGGCAGCGACTGGATGACCCCGCAGAGCCGGCGTGAGCTGGCCGGCGCCACCGACCTGATCGGCTACGCCGGTTACCTGGATCGCGTCCCGGTGCGCGACGGCCAACGCCGGCACCCCAGCGACAACACAGACGAGCCCGCGCGCGCCCGACTGGCCTGCGCGTTGGCAGAGCAGGGCCGTGCCGTCGCGGTGGTGTCCTCGGGGGACCCCGGGGTGTTCGCGATGGCGACCGCGGTGCTGGAAGAGGCCAAAGAGTGGCCGGGAGTGGCGATCCGGGTGATTCCGGCGATGACGGCCGCACAGGCCGTCGCCAGCCGGGTCGGCGCTCCGCTGGGCCACGACTACGCGGTGATCTCGCTGTCCGACCGGCTCAAACCGTGGGAGATCATCGCCGAGCGGCTGGCCGCGGCGGCCGCCGCAGACCTGGTGCTGGCCATCTACAACCCGGCGTCAAAGTCGCGAACGTGGCAAGTCGGCGCGATGCGCGACCTGCTGCTGGAACACCGCGAGCCCGGGACGCCGGTGGTGGTCGGCCGTAACGTTTCCGGGCCCGACGAGGACGTCCGCGTGGTCCGGCTGGCCGATCTCGACGCCGCGCAGGTGGACATGCGTTGCCTGCTGATCGTCGGATCGTCGCAAACGCAATGGCATGCAAGCGATTCCGGCGACCGGGTGTTCACACCCCGGCGCTACCCGCTCGGTTAATCGTCGCTGCGCCAGCTGCTGGGCATCATCGGCACGGTCGGCCCGTCACCGAACCCGTCGCGGGTCAGCGTCGCCAACCCGGTCGGCTGCGCGAGACCGGATCTCGCTGCGGCACCGGCGAATCCGAGCGGTCCCCCGCCCTGGTCCGAGGCGCGCACGGCGTCCGGGTCCTCGTCGCCGGCCCCCGACTCCTGGTCGAGGTCCATGAATTCGTAGCGGTACGCGCGGTCGGTGGCCGTTCCGGGGCGGCGCCGGCGGGCCCGCGCCTTCTTCTTGGCCGCGGCGGCCGCGGCGGCCGCGGCGGGGGCGTCGACGTCGTCGGGCGCCGGTTCCTCCGATTTGCGACGTGACCGGCCGCTGGCGCTGCCGCGGGCCGCCAGCCCGGACAGTCCCACGGCGTACAGGGCGTCGGACATGCCCGCTCCGATGCCGTCCGTGGCCGTGGGACTGAAGCCGGCACCCGGCCCGCCGCCGAACGGTCCGCCACCGGCCGGTGCGGCCACCGTCGATGCGGGGGCGCTGGACATGGTCTGGGCGTTGCTCACGCTCGCCGGAGCGGTGCCGATCGCCGGCGCCGGCGCGGTCGCCATCGGCGCCGGCGCGGGCGCGGGCGCCGGCAGCGGCGCGGCGGCCGACAGCGGGACGGCGACGCTGATCGCGGTGACCGCGGCCGCCGCTCCCCCGGCCGCGGCGGCGCCCAGCACGGACACCACCATCGGCGCCAGCACCACCGCCATCTGGATGGCGGCCTGCATGAAGGGCCAGAAGATCATCAGCGTGTGAAAGATCGCCCAGCCCAGGGCGCTGGAAAGCGCCGGCGAGAGTCCCAATTGACCGAAGAACGAGGCGAGGCCGTTGACGAACGGCACCGGCGGAAACGGCCAGCCACCGGGGTTGAGGTCTTTGGAGACCGGCCACGCGAAGTTCTTCGTGTACTGCTGCAGCCACGCGGTGAGCTGGTCCTGCCAGGACGGATAGGTCCGCGCCGGTTGCGGCGTGTCGGCGGCCTGCGCGCTTGCGACGCTCGCCTCCGCGGCCGGGGCCACGATCATGGGCGCGGGCGTGGTGGTGGGGACCGCCGCGAGCGCGGATTCGGCGGCCACTTGGTAGGTGGTCATCGTCGTGGCGGCTTGCACCCACATGCGCGCGTAGTCGGCCTCGTTGACGGCGATGGGAATGGTGTTGATGCCGAAGAAATTCGTCGCCACCAGCGCCGCGTGCGTCGCGTGGTTGGCGGCGAGCTCGGGCATCGTCGGCATGGCAACCAGTGCCGCGGTGTAAGCCCCGGCCGCCGTCTCGTGCAGCGCCGCGGCCGTCGCGCTCTTGGCGGAGCCCTCCAGCAGCCACGCCAGGTACGGGGCGTGGGCCGCGACGTACTGCTCGGCGGTGGGCCCCTCCCACGCGCCGCCCTGCACGGCGCCCAGGAGCCCGGTGAGTTCCTCTGCGGCTTCGGCGTATTGGCTGCTCATCGACGACCATGTAGCGGCGGCGGCGAGCATCGGCCCGGCTCCGGGCCCGCTGCTGAGCAGCGTCGAGTGCACCTCGGGCGGGAAGGCGATCCAGATCGGGGCGGTCACCGTCGGGGGTTTTCGGGCAGGAACACGAATACCTCTTCGAATGTCGGGGCTGTTGACGTCCAGTGGTCGGTTCGCCGGACGGATTAGTTCCCGCCGGCTGATTTCGGGGGCTCTTTGCGCCCGGCCCGGGCATGCGCAACGATGCAGGGATGCGGTGTGACGCGGCGCGTGAGGCGCTTTCGGCCCGACTGGACGGCGAGCGTCCCCAGGCGCTCGCGCGGCAGGTCGATGCCCATCTCGAATCGTGCCGGCGCTGCCGCTCCTGGCTCATCGGCGCCGCCGCGCAGACCCGCCGGCTGGCGTCGGTCGAGCCGGTCGACGGGCCCGACCTGGTGTCGCGAATCATGGCGAACATTGGCGAAGAGTCCTCCGGCCACCAGCGCAGGATGCGTTGGCTGCGTTCGCACTACCGGCGGTGGGGCCTGATCGCGGTCGGGCTGTTCCAGGTGGCGATCGCCGCCGCGCAGATCAGCGGTGTCGATTTCGGCATGGTGTCCAGCCACATGCACGGCGCGATGTCCGGCGAGCATCTGATGCACGAATCCACCGCCTGGTTGCTGGCATTGGGTCTGGCGATGGTGGCCGCCGGCGTCTGGCCGGTCACCGCGATTGGGGTGGCGGCGATTACGGGTGTCTATTCGGTCGCGCTGCTGGGTTACGTGATCGTCGACGCGTTCGCCGGCGAGGTCACTGCGACGCGCATCGCCAGCCACATGCCCCTGCTGCTGGGCCTCGCGTTCGCGTTGCTGGTGGCGCGGGAACGGGTGCGATCGGACCGGATGGGCGCGTCCGATGCTGCGGACGGCGCGGCCTGGCCAGCCGAGTCCCCCGCAGTCAGGCGCCACGCTCACCTGTGGCCCATCAACCGGTCCGCCGCCGACCCCGCCGCAGCCGCTACGACAGGCCGTCGTAGACTCACTGAGCCCGCGAAACAAAGGTGGTTCGCCATGATCGCGTCCAGCGATGACGAGGCCGTTACCGAGCTCGCGTTGGCCGCCGCGCGTGGGAACGACCGGGCGCTCGAGGCGTTCATCAAGGCCACCCAGCAGGACGTGTGGCGGTTCGTCACCTATCTGTCGGACGCGGGCAGCGCCGACGACCTGACTCAAGAGACGTTCCTGCGCGCGATCGGGGCGATCGAACGGTTCTCCGGGCGTTCGAGCGCCCGGACCTGGCTGCTTTCCATCGCGCGACGCGTGGTGGCCGACCACATCCGCCACGTCCAGTCGCGGCCGCGCTCCGCCCCGGGCGCCGATCCGGAACACGTGATGCGCGGCGATCGCCACGCCCGCGGATTCGAAGACCTGGTCGAGGTCACCACGATGATCGCGGGACTCACCGCCGAGCAACGAGAAGCCTTGTTGCTCACCCAGTTGTTGGGTTTGCCCTACGCCGACGCGGCGGCGGTGTGCGGCTGCCCGGTGGGCACCATCAGGTCCCGCGTCGCGCGCGCCCGTGACGCGCTGCTGGCCGCAGACGTCGAGCGCGACGACCTGACGGGCTAATTCAGCCGCGTCACCCATTCGACGGCCTCGTCGACGCTGGCCACCGCCGTCACCCCGGGCGGCAGCGGCGGCCGCGCGACCATCACCACCGGAATGCCCAGCGCCACGGCCGCATCCAGCTTCGCCCGCGTCATCGCCCCACCGCTGTTCTTGGTGACCAGGGCGTCGATGTGGTGTTCCCGCATCAGCGCGACCTCGCCGTCGTAGCGATACGGCCCGCGGGACAGGACCAGCTGGTGTCGGCGCGGCAGCGAGGAGGGGTCGGGTTCGGTGACCGCGCGGATCAGAAACCACGCGTCGCTGCCGGCGAAGGCCCTGGTCCCCGAACGCCCGGTGGTGAGAAATACCCGCAAAAATCGCTCTTGCGCAACGGTTTCCGCCGCCCGCAAGTCGGATTCCACCACGATCGCGGAGCCGGGCTCCCACGCCGGACGGGCCAGCACCAGGTGCGGCATCGACAGTTCACCGCACGCTTGCGCCGCGTGCGCCGTCATGGCCGCCGCGAAGGGGTGGGTCGCATCGACCACCGCGTCGATACGCTCGTCGAGCAGCCAGCGCCGAAGCCCCTCGACGCCCCCGAAGCCGCCGATGCGGACGGGACCGACCGGCAACGCGGGGTCGGGTACCCGCCCTGCCAGGGAGCTGACGATGTCGATGTCCGGGTGGAGCGCCTTCGCCAGCGCGCGACCTTCGGCCGTGCCGCCGAGCAGCAGCACTCGCATCAGTGCCGGCTCCCCCGCGTCCGCCCGGTCGAATACAGGTAGCTGTCGGTGAACCCCTCGGCGGCCAGCACGTCGCCGACGACGATCACCGCGGTCTTGGTGATGCCGGCCCGGTGCATCTGGTCGGCGAGGTCGGCGAGCGTGCCGCGCAGCACCACCTCTTGCGGCCAGCTCGCGAAAGCCACGACCGCGGCCGGTGTTTCGGGTCGATAGCCGCCGTCGAGAAGTTGCGGGACGATGGTGTCGATCTGGGCCGCCGCGAGGTGCAGGACCAGGGTCGCGCCCGAACGGGCGAGGCTGGCCAGGTCCTCACCGGCCGGCATTGCGGTCGACAGGGTGGCGACCCGGCTCAGCGTCACGGTCTGGGCGACGCCGGGGACGGTGAGCTCCCGCTTCAGCGCGGCCGCAGCCGCGGCGAAAGCCGGTACGCCGGGCACGATTTGGTAGTCGATGCCCTGCGCGTCGAGCCGTCGGCATTGTTCGGCCAGCGCGCTGTAGAGGGACGGGTCACCCGAATGCAGCCGGGCCACGTCGTGACCGGCCGCGTCGGCGTCGGCGAGTTCGGTGATGATCTGCTCCAGCGTCAGCGGTCCGGTGTCGACGATCTTCGCGTCGGGCGGGCAGAGCGCCAGCAGATCGTCGGGCATGATCGACCCCGCGTACAGGCATACCGGGCAGGACTCGAGCAGTCGCTGGCCGCGGACGGTGATCAGGTCGGCGGCGCCCGGACCCGCTCCGATGAAATAGACCGTCATTTCGTCATCGTCCACTGGGTGACCGGCATCTGCGGCCGCCATCCGGTGAAGCCGCCGAGCGGCTCGCCGTGATAGTGCTGGAAGCGTCGCAGTTGGCCCCCTAGGCGCGAATATGACTGTGCCAGTAAGGCTTCGGACTCCACGGTGACCGCGTTGACCACGAGGCGTCCCCCGGCCGGCAGCGCGTCGAGGCAGGCATCGAGGAGACCGGGTTGGGTGAGGCCGCCGCCGAGGAAGATCGCCGACGGCGGCTCGGTGCCGCCGAACGCGCCCGGAGCCTCGCCGCGCACGTCGATGGGGGCGCCGAAGGCTGCGGCGTTGGCTGCGATGTTGTCGCGACGTCGTTCGTCCCGCTCGAAAGCCACCGCGCTGCAACCTTTTCCGATAAGGCACCATTCGACGCTGATGCTGCCGGAGCCCGCGCCGACGTCCCAGAGGCGTTCACCCGGGCGCGGGGCCAGTGCCGCGAGTGTCACCGCGCGGATTCCGTGTTTGGTGATCTGCCCGTCGTGGGCGAACGCTTCGTCGGGCGGCGACGACGTCCGTTCGTCGGGCAGGTATCGGATGGCGATGACGTTGAGGTCGTCGACGTCATCGGGTGGCTCAGCGGCCCAGTGGCTTGCGGTGCCGTCACGACGCTGTTCGGTTGGGCCGCCGAGGTTTTCCAGAACGGTGAACTCGGAGTCGCCGCGGCCGTGCGCGTCGAGGAGAGCGGCGAGTTCTCTCGGTGTGGTGGCGTTTTTCGAAAGCACGACGGCTTGGCCGCCGCGGCGGATCGCGGTGTGCGGTTGCGCGGTGACCAGGCTGATCACCTCCGTGTCGTGGCGGTTCCAGCCCATTCGGGCGCACGCCAGCGTCACCGAGGACACGTGCGGCAGCACCCGGACTCGCCCGGGGCCGTGGAGCCGGATCAACGTTCCGCCGATGCCGTGCAGGAGCGGGTCGCCGCTGGCCACCACATGCACGTCCGCGGTGTGGTCGTCGAGCAGCGTCTGCAGCGCGGGCAACATCGGCGAGGGCCACTGCCGGCGGGGTGCGGTTAGCGTTTGGTCGAGCAGGTCGAGTTGCCTTTTCGATCCGTAGATTATTGTCGCCCTTCGCAATTCATCGCGAGACGTCTGAGCGAGCCCGGCCATGCCGTCGGCGCCGATGCCCACCACGATGATCATCGCGGCATCCTGCGCCAGACGAACTGCGGCAGCAGCCGCATCACGGCGGCAGCCGGCCCCAGCGCCCAGGGGATCCACACGGTGCGTCGGCCCTTGGCCAGCGCGCGCGCGGTCGCTTTGGCCACCTGGGTGGGTGTGCTGGACAGCGGCGCGGGATCCATGCCCTGCGTCATGCGCCCGATCACGAAACCCGGGCGGGCGATCAGCAGTTTGACGCCGGTGCCGTGCAGGGCGTCGGCCAAGCCGCTGGCGAAGCCGTCCAGGCCGGCCTTGGCCGAGCCGTAGACGTAGTTGGCGCGACGCACGCGCGCGCCCGCGATCGAGGAAAACACGACCAGTCGGCCTGTGCCGGCCTCGCGCATCGCGGCCGCCAGGTGGGTGAGCACGCTGACCTGGGCGACGTAGTCGGTGTGCACGACGGCGACCGCGTGGGCGGCGTCCGTCTCGGCGAGGGCTTGGTCGCCGAGGATTCCGAAGGCCAGTATCGCGGTGGCGATGGGTCCGTGGTCGGCGATGACCGCGGCGATCAGGGGGCCGTGGGAATCCAGGTCGTCGGCGTCGAATTCTCTGGTGTGCACCGTCTTGGCACCGGCGGCTTTGAGCGTGGCGACCTGGTCGTCGAGTTGGTCGGCATTGCGCGCCGCCAGCACCACCGTCGCCCCGGGCGCCAGGAGGCGGGCCAGCTCGATGCCGATCTCGCTGCGCCCGCCCAGGACTAGTACTGGTCCCGCGCCCGTGTCGCCCACGGCTGCGATTATGTCCTGCGCTAGCGTGGGCGGTGATGGCGAATACCACTACCCGGCTCACCGACGATGCGCTGGCGTTCCTGTCCGAACGGCATCTGGCCATGCTGACCACGCTGCGAGCCGACAATTCGCCGCATGTCGTGGCGGTGGGGTTCACCTTCGACCCGAAGACGCACATCGCCCGGGTGATCACCACCGGCGGCTCGCAGAAGGCGGTGAACGCCGACCGGGGCGGGGTGGCGGTGCTCAGTCAGGTCGATGGCGCGCGGTGGTTGTCGCTGGAGGGCCGGTCCAAGGTGAACAACGATGCCGACGCCGTCCGCGATGCCGAACTCCGCTACGCCCAGCGCTACCGCACCCCACGGCCCAACCCGCGGCGGGTGGTCATCGAGGTGCACGTGGAGCGGGTGCTCGGGTCGTCGGGCTTGCTGGATCGCGGCGAGGATTAGGGTCGGTCTGGCCGGCTCGTAGCTATCGCGGCTCAATGAGCGGTTTCCCGTCGAGGTCGACGGCTGACGCTTCAATTTGATCAATCGTTGCCGTCAGGTACAGCGCGAGCTTTCTGAGTTCCGCTGTTGCCGTCACTTTGTCAGCACTGCTGATGGCTAGCGTTGCAATCAAAGCAAAGCGTTGGCTTACTCCGAAGTCGCGCGTTTCGATGCTGTAGGGAGGACCTACTCGAGGCAAACCTCTCGCGCTACGGATGTGCCAGCAAAACCTTCCGTAAAGGTACTTCTCGATCGTGTCCATCGAAGGGGCGGCCAAAACAAAAGACTCCGGACCTAAGCGGTCGGAATCGGTAACGATGAACCAGCTGGCGTCATTTTGTCCTATGAAAAGGCGAATTTCGCCAGAGGCTGCCCCCAATATTGCCCGACCGTCATCCGTACATTCTCCCGACGTGACCGTGTACCAGCTTGGTCTGCCCACTGCGCGAGGCGCTTTGAGATCCTGATGACGTCCGTCATCTCAACACACCAATGTCAGGGTCCGCGAGCTCGTCAACCGTAATCACCCTGCCTTCAGACAGCTCCAGGACACTTAGTTGGACTATCTCGTGGACCACGTCAACGCAGATTCCATCCGACGCATCGGCCAATCTCATGTAACGCCTCCGGCGACAATTCAGGATGCCGCTCATGGAATCGACGCAAAATATCGTCGACGCCTTCTTTCAACGTCATACTCCCCCACTCAATGGGCATGCTCGCCGCCTCCCGAACGAGGTCTGATACTTGCGCATTGAGTCGCTCACCTTGTTCTGGCCCGTAAGCTTCCGTCAACCTCTGCTTATCCACATGAGGAACAGCAGTATCTGCGATGGCGACCACGATCGCGGCGTTGAGATCGTCAGTATCCATGTTGTACCTAACGTTCGAAGATTGTTGTCTCGGAACCAGTCTCAGGATCAATCTTTACGATCTTAGTGACATTCGGATTGTCCATAAGCCTGGGAAGTTCTACTGTCTCCCACACATTGCCGCGACGAAGGTTCGCTCCGATGATCGCGTGTACTTCACCGTGAACGTTTTGCGCGTACATCCTCGAGACTTGGGACCACCATTCTTCTGCAGCATCGTCGTCGAAGCTCCACTTGGGAGGTGAGACCCCATTTCGATCGAGCAACCCCTCAAGCGTGGTTCCGCCGTGGGACGCCGCGTACATATCTGCGGCGCCATTGCCACCTGCTGATACAGGTCCAACGCCGAGGCCCTCAGAGGTCCGACCGGACCAAAAGACGGCCGCATTTGGGGGTGGCGTAACGAGCTCGGGGGCGGGCAGTGGATAGGAGCCCGCGAACCCATGTGCAGTTGGCACGTTGTCGTTGGCGCCGTCGTGCGGGCTTGTTGTTTCGGCTTCGCTCGGCTTATCGTCCGGTCCGCCTGGGTGTCCGTGCTGTCGATCCCGATCATCACCAGGTTTCCCTTCATCGTCCCCGTCGGGCCTCCCGTCGTGCGGCAGCTTTTCGTGCGGGTGCTCACCAGGACGCGGGCCGTCACCGGGCCCACCGACTCCACCTCCAGGTGCCGGCACCTCGGCAGGGTGACCGTTCGGGGGCGCGAGATGCGACGCGGCGGGCGACGGCGCGGCAGGCGAGGGCGCGCTCGGGGACGCCGCCGGCGCTGATTGCGGCGAGTGTGAAGCGACGGGCGCCGATTCGACGGGACTTCTTGCGGGCGAAACCGGAAGCGGCGAATGCTCAACCGCCCTCGGCATCGTCGGCATGCGCTCGCCAGCTGCGGCCGCCCCAGCTGCAGCGTGCGATGCGGCAACCGGGGCCGAGGCCGGCTCGCGTGGACCTCCCCCTGGCGTCGACTCGTGCGGACCTCCCGCCGGTTCCGGCGCGGGACGGTCGCCGGTCCCTCGGGGTGGCTCCGTGCGCCCCTCTCCGGGATCGGCTAGCGCGTGAGGCCGGCCCTGCGCCGCGTCCGGCGGGTGGGGCGCCGACTCGACCGGCACCTCGGGCAACTTCCCTGGCGGCAGAGCCACCGCGCTGCCGCCGGGGAGCGGATCTCCCTTAGGCAGATCTTCGCCGAGATTCTGAAGGCCCTTCGTGAGGTCGGCGCCGTTCGTCGCGATATCAGCGAGCGTGCCGCCAACCCCGTTCAATTCGCCGGCCGCGCCTGCGGCGCCTTGGGCCGCCTTCTCGCCCTCGGTAGCCTCCTCGGTGGCTTCAGCACCCGCCGCCTCCGCACCTTCCGATCCCGCCTTCGCCAAACCGCCGCCCAGCAGGAATGTCATGCCGTCGAAGATGCCTTCCCCGATCCCCAGCCCGGGCCGACCAGAGGTCAGATCATCCCAGTGGGTAAGACCTTTCAAGACTCCTAAGTCGTTCTTCGCGGCGCCCTTCGGGTCGAAAAGCGCATACACAGGAATGGATTTGAACGCACTCTGATCCAGTGCCGCCCAACTGGCCGCAGCGCCTTTGGGATCGAAGGCGAACCGGCTCGGGTCAAGCTGGTCCTGCAATTCGGCAATGCCGACTGCGCTCTTGAAGATTCCCTCACCGGCATCCGCGGTGAGGGCGAAGTCATCCGCCACGAACTTGCCGACGGTCTCGCCCAGAAATTCGACCAGCTGCCCGCGCACGTAGGTTTTAAGGTCGCCGACCAGACCGTCGATGATCTGCATCCCCGTTTTGATGACGTGCTCGCGGGCCTGCGCTTCCCGCTTCATGTTGTCCAGGACGTCGTTGATGTCTCGCACGATCTTCTCCAGCTCATCGGCCGCATCGCCTTCGAAAATCAACATCACGTCATGGGCAAGGTTGGTCAGGCCTGCCAGGCGGCCCAAGAGATCCCGAATCTTGTTCTGTGCGTTCTCCACAACGTTCGCGAATTCGTCCAGAGCCTTTGCCAGGTCGTCGCACCGACCGGCCAGCTTCTCCAATTTGCTGCCCAGTTCGGACAACACCTGCTGCACCAATTGAGCTTCGGGGACCTGCTGCCCGGCGACCACCGACTTCGGACCGTCAAGCCCGTGCCCCACCGCACGAAGTGCATCGCCGAAGCCTCGCCAACATCCGGCAGCCGCGTGCATTCCGACCCCGTTGCCGTTGGGCCAGACGTCGTCGACCAACGCCTCCACCACGGCCCACAGCAGCGGTTGAGCGACCCCGGCGCCCACGGTCCTGGGGCGGCCCGGAGGCGGGAAGTCCTGCGGTTGCGCGGGCGTGGGCAGCATGTGGCCGCTCCCTCGGACATTGGATGCCGCCTCGGCCCGCGAGTAATTGGACGCGCACAGCTGCACCTTGGCCCCCAGGTACCTGCACGCGAAGACGCCGGCCGCCGCCCCGTTCAGCAGCGACTGGGCCGCATTCTGATACCCCAACCCGAACATTAACCCGGCCGCATCCTGGCCGCTGTTGATCCCGAAGCCCGCGGTGAGCGGTCCCAATGCTGCCGCCAAGCCATCATTGGGTGAATAGCGGCCGCGCGCGGTTCCGGCGAGAATTCGCGCGTGGCTCCGTTGGTGGTTGATCCCGAGGCGATGTTCGTCGCGGGGAGCGCCGTGGATGCTGTCGGCGAGGGCTTGGCGGCAGCATTGGGACCGCTCACCGCGGGCTTCGGGATCAAC
>NZ_LZJB01000310.1:0-1119 GCF_001666895.1 Mycobacterium sp. E3298 | reverse complement strand
TTCGGGAGTGGGACGCGGTGGCGCTGACGGGCTCGCGGACCACGGCGGCGGTGGCGGGCCTGGCCGGGCCGGACACCCCGGTCGGCACCGCGCTGCTCGACGACGTGACGCTGTCCAACGCCGGGCTGCGTGAGGGCACCGCCGTGATCGTCGGCGCGGTCACCGTCTACGGCGCCCGGTCGGTGACGCTGTCCGGCTCGTCGCTGGCCAGCCAGTCCATTTCGCCGGTGACCCTGCGGCAGGCCCTGCTCGGCAAGGTGCTGACCGTCGGCGACGCCGTGTCGCTGCTGCCCCGCGATCTGGGCCCGGGCTTCTCGACGGCGGCCGCCACCCGCGCGCTGGCGGCCTCGGTGGGCATCAGTTGGACCTCGGAGCTGCTGACCGTCACCGGCGTGGACCCGCCCGGCCCGGTCAGCGTGCAGCCCAACTCGCTGGTCACCTGGGGCGTGGGCGTGCCGGCCGGCGGCCCGGCCGTGTCCACCGAGCTGGTCGACGTGGCCAGCCCCGAAACGGTCCTCGAGGAACTCAAGGGCTCACAGCCGCAGGCCGCCAAGCTCATCGAATGGCTCAAGCTCGCGCTCGACGAGCCGCACCTGCTCAAGACCCTGGGCGCCGGCGCCAACCTGGGCGTGCTGGTGTCCGGCCCGGCCGGGGTGGGCAAGGTGACGCTGGTGCGCGCGGTGTGCGACGGCCGCAGGCTGGTCAAGCTGGACGGTCCCGAGGTGGGCGCGCTGACGCCGGAGGACCGGCTCAAGACCGTGAGCTCGGCGGTGCAGGCCGTCCGCGACGGCGGCGGCGTCCTGCTGATCACCGACGTCGACGCCCTGCTGCCGGCCACCCCCGAGCCGGTGGCCGCCCTGATCCTGGGCGAGCTGCGCACCGCCGTGGCGACCGAGGGCGTCGCGTTGATCGCCACCTCCGCGCGGCCCGACCAGCTCGACGCGCGGCTGCGGGCGCCGGACCTGTGCGACCGGGAGCTCAGCCTGCCGCTGCCCGACGCCGGCACCCGCAAGGCGCTGCTGGAGTCGCTGCTGAAATCCGTGCCCGCGGGCACCCTGTATCACCGGTTCGGCAACCGCGACGGCATCCTGACCGCGGCGTGGCTGCGCGCGCTGGAAC
>NZ_LZJB01000309.1:0-11593 GCF_001666895.1 Mycobacterium sp. E3298 | reverse complement strand
ACCCACCGGCGAGCGCGCCGACTGGTGGTGGTACCAACCCTTCCAACCCCAACCACCACCATCCAACAACTAGCCCGCCTACCGGGCCGGTCGCTCGCGGCAACGTATCGACGAGTAACCGGTTGCCACCGGAATCAGCCAGCGTCGCAACGCATCCACTGCGTAAGCGTCGTTGAACCACGTGTTGTCCGGCCGGGCAAGATCTGGGAGCCTCAATGGTTCGAAGACAGTCTCCGAAATCCCGCTCGACGGGGAGGCGGCCCGCGGTGACCCGCGCCCTGACGAAGCCGGTCGGCGCCGTAACGCTGTCCGGGCTTCTCGCCCTGGCCGCTCGCTATGCCGCCCAATCGGTCGTCGCGCGGATCGAGAACAATCCCGATCCCTATCCTCGTGAGCGCCTCGCCACCGAACAGCGCGGCGAGCAGCACTTCATCAGCCGAGCCGACGGGACCGTGCTGCGCGCCATCACCGCCGGCGCGGGGCCCGCCGTCGTTTTCGCGCACGGCTACGGCGGCACGCTTGGGGAGTGGAACATCGTCTGGGATGAGCTGTTGGCCCGGGGCTACCGCCTCATCGCCTTCGACCAACGAGGACACGGTAGCTCCACGCTTGGTTCGGCCGGCGTGGGGTCCGCGCCCATGGCCGAGGACTATGCGTCCATCCTGCGGCACTTCGACGTCGAGGATGGCGTCCTGGTAGCCCACTCCATGGGCGGCTTCGTCGCCGTCCGTGCGGTGCTCGACCACGAGGACGTCTCGGGCCGGCTGCGGGGATTGGTGTTGTTCGCGACATGGGCGGGCCGGATCAACGACGGTGCGCCGCAAAACAGGCTGCAGATCCCGCTGATGAGGTCGGGGCTCATGGGCTGGCTGGTGCGAACGCGGGTCGGCGGGGTGCTTTTCGGCGCGGCGCAATGCGGGAAAAGCCCCTCCCCGGCAATGATTTCGGTGTTCATCGAGTTCTTCGACAAACACATGCGCGAGCATGGGCCCCTGACGCCGATCCTACGGGCGTTCGGGCGGGAGGACCGTTACCCCCGCCTGGGGGAGATTTCGATTCCGAC
The DNA here is from genome assembly GCF_001666895.1 of Mycobacterium sp. E3298. NCBI lineage: Bacteria > Bacillati > Actinomycetota > Actinomycetes > Mycobacteriales > Mycobacteriaceae > Mycobacterium > Mycobacterium sp. E3298. The sequence continues at coordinate 10,530 of NZ_LZJB01000309.1, read as the reverse complement.
GGTTGTCATGGTCGGTTCAGCCGATCGCAGCACCCCGCCCATTCACTCTCGACGGCTCGCCGCCGGGATACCCGGCGCACGGCTCGTCACGGTGCCGGACGCCGGCCATCTGCTGAACTGGGAGGGCGCCGACGCGCTCGTCGCCGTTGTGGGAGAGCTGTCCCCTGGGTCGCAAGCCGGCTAGCGGTGGCTGGAGGGTGACGATCAGCGCGGTGCGATCAGCGCGAAGGCCTGCTTGGCGACCTGCAGCATCCACCCGGTCACGTTGGGCCCGTGGTCGCGTGGCCAGTTGAGTTGAAAGCTGACCACGTACGGCTGCTTCGTCTTGTCGACGGCGTACCAGCTGAAGGTCAGATCACCCGGCAGGCCACCGGCTTTCGCGCCGATGTAGGGCCAGACGTCGCGGTCCAGCTGGATGCCCGACACCGCGGAGAGGATCTGCCTGACGGGGGCGGCCGCGCCGACGGCGTCGGCCTGCAGCGCCGCGTGGATCCGGCAGATGTCCTCCGCGTTGCCGTACCACTCCGCACCGTAGGACGACGCCGGCGTGTGGGCGCGGGTCGGATCCGGTTCGTAGGGAGTCGCATTCGCCTGGGCAAGCAGTTGGGCGCGGACTTGCGGTGACCCGTGTTGCCACTGAGTGCGCAGGTCCGGCTTGCCCCAGCCGACCGAGAACAGCTCGTACATCGTGGGGAACGGCGTCATGCTCGCCGGGTCGTGGTGGCCCGCCGTGACCAGCGCCTGCTCGATCGCGTGGGTGCCCAGCCTTCCGATCAACAGGTCGGTGGCCATGTTGTCGCTGGTCGCGATCATCTTCTCGGCGGCCGTTCGGACCGAAACCTGCGCTCCGGCGGGCAGAGCCAAGCCGGACGAGCCCACCGCGCGGCTCTTGTCGGTGACGGTCAGCCGATCATCCCAGGAGATCGTTCCGTCCTTGATGGCGCCCGCCACGGCGTGCAGCACGTACAGCTTGAAAATCGAAGCGAGCGGCAAGGATTCGGTGGTATTGGTCCCAGCCACGGGGTCACAGTGCCCGTTGTCCACCTTGGCGACCTGGTAGGAATAGCGGGCCCCCGTCTTGCTCAACACCGCGTCGATGTCGTGCCACGAATCGATCTTCGGCGCCTGCGTCTCGAGGTCGAACCGATCGACCCACCCGCCGTCGTCGGTGTGTATCCGGATGTCTTGGCGCGCACCGTAGGACGACGTCAGGTGCAGGGTGGCCCTGCTGGCGCCCAGATCCACGCCGTCGAGGGTGAACGGGCGGTCCCACCACAGGCCCTCCATCGTGGTCTGCACCGACTTGACCATGTCCGGTGCGGCCAGCGTGCCGACCCCAACCGGGCCGATGGGCCAGTCCGAGTTGAGCATGTCCAGCGTCTGCTGGGCCCGGATACCGGGTGGCGTTCGTACGTCGATCTGCCGCCCGGGATTGGCCGCGTTCGCCTGCGGTGAGGGGGAGGTCGCGCAACCGGGCGCGAACGTGACTACCAATGCGGCGGCGGCACTCAACGCCACCGCGCGGCGCCGGGCCGAGAACCCGCTAGCCACCCTGCTTGTTGCCGGCAACGTCCATCACAACCTCGAATTCCAGCAGCGACGCCCCGGTCGCCACCGGGTTGGCCCGCTCGCCGGCGTGGGCCTGAATCGCGGGCCCCTGCGCCCACGCCTGAAATGCCTCTTCGGACTCCCACTGGGTCACGACGAAGTAGCGGTTCTCGCCCTTGATCGGGCGCAGCAACTGAAACCCGAGGAAGCCGGGCTGGTTGTCGACCGCGTGCGCCCGGTGTGCGAACCGCTTCTCCAGCTCGGGTCCGGCGTCGGCGGGTACTTCGATTGCGTTGATCTTCACCACTGGCGACATGCCGCTAGGCTACCCCTTCGCCCGGCCTGTCCAACTGCAGGGCGGGGCACGCAGGATGGTGACATGGCCGGTGATCTGCTGACTTGCCGCGGCGGGCGGGGCGAGCCGTTGGTGCTGGTGCACGGCCTGATGGGCCGGGGCACCACGTGGTCGAGGCAGCTGCCGTGGCTGACCGCGCTGGGCGCGGTGTACACCTACGACGCCTTGTGGCATCGGGGCCGCGGCGTCGACGACCCACACCCGATCAGCACCGAACGGTTCGTGGCCGACCTGGCCGACGCGGTGAGCGCGCTGGGCACGCCGGTCACGCTGGTCGGGCATTCCATGGGTGCCCTGCACTCGTGGTGTCTGGCCGCGGAGCGTCCGGAACTGGTTTCCGCGCTGGTGCTCGAGGACATGGCGCCGGACTTCCGCGGGCGCACGACCGGCCCCTGGGAGCCGTGGCTGCACGCCCTGCCGGTCGAATTCGACTCCGCACAGCGCGTATACGACGAGTTCGGCCCCGTTGCCGGGCAGTATTTTCTGGAGGCCTTCGACCGCACCGCCACCGGTTGGCGCCTGCACGGGCACCCCGCGCGCTGGATCGAGGTCGCCGCCGAATGGGGCACCCGCGACTACTGGGAGCAGTGGCGGGCGGTGCGCGCCCCGGCGCTGCTCATCGAGGCCGGCAACTCGGTCACCCCGCCGGGGCAGATGCGAGAAATGGCCGAAATGAGCTCTGTCGCAAAGTATTTAAGGGTTCCGGAAGCCGGGCATCTGGTTCACGACGAAGCGCCGCAGGTGTATCGCGGCGCCGTCGAGTCATTCCTCGCCGGCGATTGAGTTCGGGCCTGACCGCCCGAGGTGAGAAGCGCGGCACCATATGATAAATTCTTAAATCGTTAAACCCTAGAAACTTTGCTGCCTTCAGGAGACTTATCGTGACGGAGCCGCTCTACAAGCTCAAAGCGGAGTTCTTCAAGACGCTGGGGCACCCCGCGCGAATCAGGATCCTGGAGCTGCTCGTGACGGGAGAGAAGTCGGTCGCCGAACTGTTGCCCGAGGTGGGGCTCGAGGCTTCGAACCTTTCGCAGCAGCTCGGCGTCCTGCGCCGGGCCGGCGTCGTCGACGCGCTGCGGGACGGCAACACGATGATCTACTCGATCGCCTCCCCGGACATCGCCGAACTGCTCATGGTGGCGCGCAAGGTGCTCACCGGGGTGCTCAGCGACCGCGTGGCGATGCTGGAAGGCCTGCGCGCCGGCGGCGCGGGGTAGCGCGCATGGGCTGGATCAGCAAAGCCGTGCGCGTCGGCCGGATCGCCGAACCCGCGCCACCCGCGCCGGAGCCGGTGACCACGCCGCCCGCCGGGGTGCGCGGCTCACTTCAGATCCGGCACGTCGACGCGGGGTCGTGCAATGGGTGCGAGGTGGAGATCGCGGGCGCGTTCGGGCCGGTTTATGACGCCGAGCGGTTCGGCGCCCGCCTGGTGGCCTCCCCGCGACATGCGGATGCGCTCCTGGTGACCGGCGTCGTAACGCACAACATGGCCGACCCGCTGCGTGTCACGCTCGAGGCGACCCCTTTGCCGCGTCGGGTGATCGCGTGTGGCGACTGTGCCATCAACCGAGGGGTCTTCGCCGACGCCTACGGCGTGGCCGGCGCGGTCGGCGAAATGGTGGGGGTGGACGTGGAGATCCCGGGATGCCCGCCGACACCGAGCCAGATCGTCGCGGCGCTGCGGTCGGTGACCGGCAGGTGACCGCAGTGCTGGCGACCCGAGCGGCGCCCGAGCCAAACACGTTGGCCCGCAACGGCTCCGGATCAATCTGGGCCGGCCTGCTGACCTCGCTGCTGGGCGCTGGCGGGTTATGGGCGGGCGCCGTGGGGATGTTCGGATCGGCGCGCGACGTCCGCATCGGTTGGTTGCTGCCGCTGGCCGGGGTCCAATTGAGCCTCGATCCGCTGGGCGGGTTCTTCATGGCGCTCACGGGGGCGGTCGCCGTCGCGGTCGGGCTGTACACGATTGGCTATGCCCGGCGCGAGCGGGTGGGCCCGGTGACGCTGGCGGTGTTGCCCGTGTTCATCGCGGCGATGCTGCTGGTGCCCGCGGCGGCGTCGATCACCACGTTCCTGCTGGCGTGGGAGTTGATGGCGGTGGCGTCGTTGGTTCTGGTGCTGGCGAACCACACCCGCCCGCAGGTTCGCTCCGCCGCGTTGGTGTATGCGGTGATGACGCAGTTGGGGTTTGTGGCGATTCTGGTCGGCCTGATGGTGTTGACGGCGGCGGGCGGCGCAGACCGGTTCGCCGACTTGCACCGGATACCGCAGGGCGCGCAGACCGCGGTGTTCCTGTTGACGCTGGCGGGGTTCGGCTCGAAGGCCGGCCTGGTGCCGCTGCACGCCTGGCTGCCTCGGGCCCACCCGGAGGCGCCGAGCCCGGTGTCGGCGCTGATGAGCGCGGCGATGATCAACCTCGGCGTCTACGGCGTTTGTCGCTTCGATTTGCAGCTGCTCGGGCCCGGGCCTCGCTGGTGGGGTCTGGCCCTGATGGTCGTCGGCGGGGTGTCGGCCCTCTACGGCGTGGTGCAGGCCTCGGTGGCCACGGATCTCAAACGGCTGCTTGCCTATTCGACCACCGAGAACCTCGGGCTGATCACGCTGGCCCTTGGCGCCGCCACCCTGTTCGCGGCCACCGGCGCAAGCGGGCCGGCCGCGATCGCCACCGCGGCGGCCATGCTGCACCTCGTTGCGCATGCGGCCTTCAAGTGCCTCGGTTTCCTCGCCGCGGGATCGGTATTGGCCGCGACCGGGCTGCGCGACCTCGACCGGCTGGGCGGCCTGGCCCGCCGGATGCCGGCGACGACCAGCCTGTTCGCGGTCGCCGCGCTCGGGGCGTCAGGGCTGCCGCTGGGGGCCGGGTTCGTCAGCGAGTGGCTGCTGGTGCAGTCGCTGATCCACACGGCCCGAGGGCATTCCGCCGTCTTGGCGTTGACCACGCCGCTGGCGGTGGGGGTGGTCGCGCTCACCACGGGTCTGGGCGTGGCGGCGATGGTCAAGGCGTTCGGCATCGGGTTCTTGGCGCGGCCGCGTTCCGATCAGGCCGCGGACGCCCGAGAGGCGCCACCCACGATGCTGGCCGCCATGGCAATCGCTGCGGCGGCCTGCCTGACGATGGCGGTGGCGCCCGCGGTCATCGCACCCGCGCTGCGCCAAGCGGTCGCCGCGCTACCGGCCGCCCGCGCAATCGGATTCACCGGTCTCGGGGCCGTGGTGCGGCTGCCCGGCCTGCAGGGGTCGATCGCCCCGGGCGCGATCGCCGTCGGTGTCGTGGTGGCCACGGTGACCGCGGCGATGCTGACGCTCTGGCGCCGCGGCCGTCGCCCGTCGGCCGCCACGTTGCCGCTGTGGGCTTGCGGCGCGGAGGATCTCACCGCGCGAATGCAGTACACCGCAACGTCGTTCGCCGAGCCGTTGCAACGGGTGTTCGACGACGTCCTGCGCCCCGACACCGACATCGAAGTCACGCACAGCGCCGAATCGCAATATCTGGCCGAAAAAATCACCTACCGGACCAGAATCGTCGATGCCATCGAGGAACGCTGCTATACCCCGGTGATCCGAGCCGTCGAGGTCGCGGCGGATGTGGCCCGGCGCGCCCACACCGGCAGTGTGCACCTTTATCTGGCCTACGGCGCGCTCGGCGTGCTCGTCGTGCTGGTGGTGGCCCGGTGAATGTCTTGTCCTACGTCGCGGGCGCGGTCCAGATCGCCGCCGTCATGGCCGGGGCGCCGCTGGTGGTCGGCCTGACCCGGCAGGTGCGCGCCCGCTGGGAGGGCCGCGCCGGCGCCGGAATCCTGCAGCCCTGGCGTGACATCGTCAAACAGCTTGGGAAGCAACAGATCACTCCACGTGGGACGACCTTGGTGTTTGCCGCCGCGCCCGCGATCGTCGCCGGAACCACGCTGCTGATCGCCGCGATCGCACCGCTGGTCGCCACCGGGTCACCACTGGACGCCAGCGCTGACCTGTTCGCCGTGGTCGGACTGCTGTTTGTCGGCACCGTCGCGCTCACCCTGGCCGGCATCGACACCGGCACCTCGTTCGGCGGCATGGGCGCCAGCCGCGAAATCACGATCGCCGCGCTCGTCGAACCCACCATCTTGCTTGCGGTCTTCGCCCTGTCCATGCCGGCGGGGTCGGCGAATCTCGGTGCGCTGGTGGCGCATACGATCACCCATCCGGGCCAGGTGGTGTCGCTGGCCGCCGTCCTGGCCTTCGCCGCACTGGTGATCGTGATCGTCGCCGAGACCGGACGGCTGCCGGTGGACAACCCGGCCACGCACCTGGAGCTGACGATGGTGCACGAGGCGATGGTCCTGGAGTATGCCGGCCCGCGGCTGGCCCTGGTGGAGTGGGCGGCCGGGATGCGGCTGACCGTGCTGTTGGCGCTGCTGGCAAACCTGTTCGCCCCCTGGGGTATTGCCGGCGGCCGACCGGGCGCGGTCGACGTCGCCGTCGGCTTGGCCGCAGTGGCGGCCAAGGTCGCGGTGTTGGCCGGATCCCTGGCCACCGTCGAGGTGTTCGTCGCCAAGCTGCGGCTCTTCCGGGTACCCGAACTGCTGGCCGGATCGTTCCTGTTGGCGTTACTCGCGGTCGTCGCCGCCAACTTCTTCGTGGTGCCGGCATGACGTACGGGACGTTCTCGGTGCTGGTCGACCTCGCCGCCGGCGGGCTGCTGTTGGCCGCGGTGCTGATCGTGTGGCGGCGCGACCTGACCGCCATCATCCGGCTGCTGGCGTGGCAGGGTGCCGCGCTGGCGGCCATCCCCCTGCTGCGCGGGGCGTATGACCGTGACGGCGCGCTTATCGGCGTCGGGGTGGCCGTGCTGGCCCTGCGGGTCGCGGTGCTGCCGCGGCTGCTGGCCCGAGCGGGCGGCGCCGAGTCACGATCGCCCCGGGAAGCCACCCCGGTCATCAACACCGCCACGTCGCTGCTGATCACGGCCGCGCTCACGCTGGCCGCGTTCGCCGCCACCCAACCCCTGGTGAACCTGCAGCCCGCCGCGACCACGTCCGCGGTCCCGGCCGCCACCGCCGTCGTCCTGATCGCGTTGCTCGTCATGGTCACCCGGCGGCATGCCGTGTCGCAGGCAGCGGGATTCCTCATGCTGGACAACGGGATCGCCGCCACCGCGTTCCTGCTCACCGCGGGGGTGCCGCTGATCGTCGAACTCGGCGCCTCGCTGGACGTGTTGTTCGCGGTCCTCGTGATCGGAGTCCTGACGGGGCGGTTGGCTCACGCCTTCGGTGCTGCCGACCTTGACGCGCTACAGGAGCTGCACGACTGATGACCGCTTTGTTGCTCGCCGCGATCCTCACTCCGATCGGTGCTTCGGTCGCCGTCCTGGTCGCCGGATGGCGCCGGGCGACCGCGACACTGATCGTGCTCTCGGCGGTGACGGTGCTCGCGTGCGGCGCGGCGCTCGCCGTCCGCGTCGGGTCCGGAACCCGGTTCGCCCTAGGCGGGCTGCTGCGACTCGATGCGCTCACCGTCACGATGCTGATCGTCATCGGAATCGTTGCCACACTGGCCACTTGGGCCAGCATCGGCTACCTCGACGCCGAACTCGCGCACGGTCACACCGACCCGCGCGGTGCCCGGGTTTACGGAGCCCTCACGGCCGGCTTCCTGGCGGCGATGGTTGTTGCGGTGTGCGCCAACAACATCGGCGTCATCTGGATCGCGATCGAGGCGACCACGGTGATCACCGCCTTCCTGGTCGGGCACCGCCGCACCCGCGGCGCGCTCGAAGCAACCTGGAAGTACGTCGTGATCTGTTCGGTCGGCATCGCCGTCGCCTTCCTCGGCACCGTGCTGCTCTACTACGCCGCCGAGCATGCCGGTGCGCCGGCCGCCGCCGCGCTGAACCTCGACGTGCTGGCGGCGCACGCCGGCGGGCTCGATCCCGGCATCGCCCGGTTGGCAGGCGGCCTGCTGCTCATCGGTTACGGCGCCAAGGCCGGGTTGTTTCCGTTCCACACCTGGCTGGCCGACGCCCACAGCCAGGCCCCGGCACCGGTTTCCGCGCTGATGAGCGGCGTGTTGCTGTCGGTGGCCTTCTCGGTACTGATCCGCCTCAAGCCGATCATCGGCGCCGCCACCGGACCCGCTTTCATGCGTTCGGGCCTGCTCGTGATCGGGCTGGCGACGCTGGTGGTCGCCGCTCTGATGCTCACGGTGACAACCGACCTCAAGCGCATGCTCGCCTACTCGTCCATGGAGAACATGGGTTTGATCGCGATCGCCGCCGCGGCCGGGACCTCGCTGGCCATCACCGCTCTGCTGCTGCACGTCCTCGCACACGGGATCGGCAAGACGGTCCTCTTCTTGGCCAGCGGCCCGCTGCAGGCGGCGCACGGCTCCACCGCGATCGCCGACATCGCCGCGGTGCTGCGCCGCTCCCGGATCGTCGGCGTGTCGATTGCCGTCGGCGTGATCGTGCTGCTCGGCCTCCCGCCGTTCGCCATGTTCGCCAGCGAGCTGGCCATCGTTCGATCACTCGCCGACGCGCGGCTGGCCTGGGTGCTCGCCGCGGGCATGTTGCTGGTTGCGGTCGCCTTCGCTGCGCTGGCGCGCAACGCGGGCCGCATCCTGTTGGGCCGCCCGACCGAAGCACGCGAAATCGCAGTTCCCCGAACGATTTCTGCCGCCCTCGTCGTCGGGATCGCCGCATCGATCGCCCTCGGCGTCACAGCCGGTCCGCTCACCGGCTTGTTCACCGCCGCCGCCAGCGACGTCGGGGGAGCGCGGTGAGGGCCGAATGGCAGCGCCACCGGCTACCCCAGGACGGGCTGGCGGCCTCGGCGGAAGACCTGCTGGGCAACGGATTCCGCTTGGCCCTGGTCGCCGCCCACGACGACTCCGCCGCCTACCGGGTCGTCTATCTGTTCCTCGCCGGCCGGCCGGACCGCCGCGTCGAACTCGAATGTGTGCTGCCCAAAGACGATCCGGCCATTCGATCGCTGGCCTATATGTCGTTTACGGCCAGCCGCTTCGAGCGCGAAATGACGGACCTGTACGGCATCCGGTGCGTGGGCCATCCCAAAGCGCGCCGCCTGGTGCGTCATGCCCACTGGCCGGAGGAATGGTATCCGATGCGCCGCACGGCGCCGCCGGCCCCCAAACTCGATGCCAGCGGCCACTTCCCGTTCGTCACGGTCGAGGGCCCTGGTGTATACGAGATCCCGGTTGGCCCCGTGCACGCGGGGCTGATCGAGCCGGGCCACTTCCGCTTCTCCGTCGCCGGGGAAACCGTGCTGCGCCTCAAGGCCAGACTGTGGTTCGTGCACCGCGGGATGGAAAAGCTGTTCGAGGGCCGGCCGGCCGGCGGAGCGGTCGAATTGTCCGAACGGGTCAGCGGCGACACCTCTGTTGCGCACGCGCTGGCCCACTGCCTCGCCATCGAAGACGCACTCGGCGTCGAACTCCCCGACGAGGCGCACCGGCTGCGGGCGCTGCTCGTCGAACTCGAACGGCTCTACAACCACGCCGCCGATCTGGGCGCACTCGCCAACGACGTCGGTTTCGGCCTCGCCCACGCGCACGCCCAACGCATCCGCGAGCAACTGCTGCGACTCAACGACGCGGTGACCGGCCACCGGCTGCTGCGCGGCGCGATGCGCCCGGGTGGGGTGGCGCTGCGGGCGCTGCCGGATTCGGGCGCGTTGCGGCGCATCGCCGCCGACGTCGCCGAGGTCGCCGAGCTGACCCTGCACAACACCGTGGTGTATGACCGCTTCGCCGGGACCGCCGTCCTGCACCAACAGGACGCTCACGCGCTCGGATGCCTGGGCTATGTCGCGCGTGCCAGCGGCCTTCGCACGGACGCCCGAATCGAACACCCCACCACCGCGCTGCCCGTCACCGAGATCGACGCCGTCGAGGGGGACGTGCTGGCCCGCTACACGGTGCGCCGCGACGAATTCGCGGCTTCCACCGAACTCGCCTGCCATCTGATCGAAACACACAGCGGCCCAATCGAATACACAAAGAGCTTGCCGGCGACCGACGGCCCCCGCAGTGGGATCGGCATCGTCGAGGGCTGGCGCGGCACCATCGTCCACCGTGTCGAAACCGACGCCGCCCACCGGATCAGTCGCGCCAAGATCGTCGACCCGTCGTGGTTCAACTGGCCTGCGCTGCCGGTCGCGATGGCCGACACCATCGTCCCCGACTTCCCCCTGGCCAACAAAAGCTTCAACCAGTCCTACGCCGGCAACGACCTTTGATCGGCGCGACTATGCCTCGCCCGCCAGGGCGAATCGGCCGTCGGCCGTCTGGGCCACCAGGCCGTCGGCCAGCAACGAAAACAGTGCCCGGTCGCGCTGGGCGGTATCGGTCAGCCACGCCACGTCCAGCTCCGCCCGGGTGACCGGAGAGTCCTTGGCGCGCAACACATCCAGCAGCCGGCCACGGACCTGCCGATCGGTTCCCGCGTAGGTCTGCACCCGCCGGGCCGGCCCCTGGGCCGGGGGATGGCCGGCGTCGCGCCACGCGCACCGGGTGAGCGGGCACAACCCGCACCTCGGCGTTCGCGCGGTGCACACCGTCGCGCCGAGTTCCATCAGGGCGACGGAGAACCGCGGCGCCGTTTCGTCCGCGGGCAGCAGGGCAGCGACGTCGGC
>NZ_LZJB01000308.1:0-831 GCF_001666895.1 Mycobacterium sp. E3298 | reverse complement strand
ACCGCGGCAGCGACCGTCTCTGGCTTGAGAAACTTAGCGGCGTCGTACGCGCCGCCCTCGAATGCGACGAGTTCGCGCTGCATTTCGGTGTCTGTGCGGCCGGGATAGACCGTGGTCACCCGCAGCTGCGGTTCGTCGGCCCGCAGTGAGTCGGCGAAGGCGCGCAACGCGAACTTGCTCGCCGAGTAGGAGGCCATCCCGGGCGAAACGTTGCGTCCCGCACCCGAATTGATGAAGATCACCTGTCCGCGGGCGCTCCGCAGGGCCGGCAGCAGCACCAGCGTAAGTTCCACCGGTCCAAGCACATTGACGGCGAAGGTGGCACGCCACTCATCCACGTTGGACTCCGCGACGTGACCGGGGAAGGACACGCCTGCGTTGTGCACCAGCACGTCGAGTTCATCCACGATCTCGCAGGTGGCCTCGATCTCGGAGGGGTCGGTCAGGTCCAGCGGGAAGGTCGTCGCGTCGAGCCGCTCCGCCACGGCGTCCAGCCGGTCGGACGGCCGACCGGCAAGCAGCAGGGTGTGGGTGGGGGCTGGCGCCGTGGCGATCGCGGCACCGATGCCGCCGCCTGCGCCTGTGATGAGTGCAGTGGGCATGCAAGATAGTCTACGGGTGCCAGGAAATCCGTTGTCTGGCAGGTGTTTTCACGCCTCTTTGGCTGCCGCGGGTTCGCCGGCGGGCCCCGGGGCCGGCTCGCCGCAGGCCAGCCGCTCCAGCGGAGCCAGCGCTTGCATCAGGGTGCCCAGATCGGCCGGGGGGAGCTGACTGAGCATCGCCGCCAGGGATGCGCGCCGGTTGGCCAGGGATTCGCCATGCACCGCCCGT
>NZ_LZJB01000307.1:0-822 GCF_001666895.1 Mycobacterium sp. E3298 | reverse complement strand
TCGTCGCGGCGGTCGCTGCTGCCTTGACTGGCGCGGTGGTCGTCGTCGTGGCGGTGGTGGCCGCCTTTTGCGCGACGTTGGCCGCGTTGCCGGCGGAAGTGTTGGCCGCCGCGTTGGCCACCGTGCTGGCCTGGGTGGTGGTGCCCGCGTCGTTGGTCACCTTCGGGGCGGCCTGGAACTGGGTGATGCCCTTGGTCGCCGCCGTGGACTGCACCGAGTAGTTGGCTCAGCAGTTGGTGTCGGGTCCTGGTGGTACCACGGCTGGTGCCGGTGGTGCGTGGTTCCCGACGCCGCAGCCACCTCAGCAGCAATCTCATCCCACGCCGCCGACGCCGCCATCAACGAACCCGAACCCGGACCCGCATACATCCGACCGGAATTGATCTCCGGCGGTAACGCCCCGAAGTCAAACACCTACGAACCCCCCGGCTCGAACCATGTGTTTCCCTCGCGAGTGTTTTAGATAGCTGGCTTCAAGCGATGCGCTTGCTTGCGAAGGCTAGAGCGCCGCCCCGTCTTCTCGCTGCCCGTGACTCGACGGTCCGGGTGGGAGGCGCCCCGTTCCAGCGGGTCAGCGGACAGCGCAACGGCCGGGCCGGCGGCCGCCCGCGTTCGCCGTGTGCACGCCTACCTGCGGGAACGGGGCGCCTCCCACCCGGACCGTCGAGTCACGGGCAGCGAGAAGACGGGGCGGCGCTCTAGCCTTCGCAAGCAAGCGCATCGCTTGAAGCCAGCTATCTAAAACACTCGCGAGGGAAACACATGGTTCGAGCCGGGGGGTTCGTAGGTGTTTGACTTCGGGGCGTTACCGCCGGAGATCAA
>NZ_LZJB01000306.1:0-3581 GCF_001666895.1 Mycobacterium sp. E3298 | reverse complement strand
CGGACAGCGGGATGTCCTCCACGCCGATGAGCCCCTGCGGCGCGCGGCATACCCAGTCAATCGCATTGACGACGCGGGCCGCCGTCGAAATGCAGCCGGCATCAGTGGAATCCAAGACGGGATGCGAAACGTGGGTGTTGATCTCCACCCGCGGCTCACCCTCGACGACGACGCGGTGCACACCGGTATGCCCATCGGGGGGAAACTCCCAGTCGGGCGCCGCGGCTCGGGTGAGCCGGGTGACGTGCTCGAGGGTGATCACCGGCCTCCCCGCGCGCACGCCCTCGGTGGCGAAGCGCACGGCGGCCATTCGGCCCGGCTCCACCGTCATCATTGTGCATTCGATTCGTCCTGGCGTGTACCAGGGTTCGACGCGCTGGCGCACGTCGTCGAGTTCGATGTCGAGGTTGTCCGCCAGGCTGCGGACCTGGCCTCCCCACATCGACACGATCACCCCGGGCAGGAACATCATCGGCGAGTCGTCGTCCGGTGCCGAACCGAAGCCCATTGCGGCACCGGTGAACTCCGCGTCGTCATAGTTTCCATAGTCGAAGATCTCCTGCACGGTGATCGACGAGACGCGGGTGGTCAGGCTCACCGCCGAGTGCACCAGCGTATCGCCGGAGAAGCCGGGATCGATGCCGTTGATGTACAGCGACGAATTGCCGGCCGCACAGGCACGTTCCAACGGCGCGCGAAGCCAATCGTCGGCGTGGCGAGGAGTCACCAGCCAGACCATCGACGTGCCAACGACGTTGGTCCCGGCCGCCAGGAACCTGGCCATCTGCTCGATGGCTTCCATCGGCCGGGTCTCACCCTGAGACGTGTAGACCACACAGTCGGCGCCGAGGTCGACCAGGGCGTCGACATCGTCGGCGGCAACGACGCCCGTCGGCTGGTCCAGCCCGCACAGCCGCGCCGCATCCTGGCCGACCTTCTCCGCGCTCGCTGCGTGCACTCCGACCAGCTCGAGATCCGGTCGACCGATGATCGCCCGCAATGAGTGCCGACCCACGTTTCCGGTGGAAAACTGTATGACTCTGCGCACCGTTACCCCACATCCTTTCAGGAAGCTGCCGAGCCCATCATCACGCGTTCAGGCGCCGGGCAGGTCAGTAATCGGGTATCGGCAACGGTGAATTGTTCGAGTCGATGCCGCCGTCGACGTGGAAGATCGCGTTGGTGGCGTAACAATCGCGCGTGCAGAGATACACCGCGAGCCGCCCGAGGTCCTCGACGTCGCCAAGCCGGTGCAGCGGGGTGGCCTCCTGCATCTTCTCCAGCGATCCGGGCATCAGATCCAGGCTGCCCTTCAGGCCGTCGGTGGCGAACGAGCCCAGGGCGATCGCGTTGACGCGGATCTTCGGGGCGAGTTCCTGTGCCATGGCACGGGTCAGCGCTTCGAGTCCGCCCTTCGCGACGCAATACGCGGTCAGCGCCCGAATGCCGAACCGCGCCGATCCCGACGAGATGTTGATGATGGAACCGTGTCCGGCACTGAGCATGTGCGGTGCCACGAGCTGGCTCATGATGAAGGCGGAGGTCACACACCAGTCGAACGTATGCCGAAAATCCTCGTCGGTGATATCCAGAAACCGCGCGTAGGTCGACCCGCCGACGTTGTTGACCAGAATGTCGATGCGATCGAAACGCTCCATGACCGTCTGCACGACGCGTTCACCGTCCGGGCGACTCGTCGCGTCCGCGACAAGCGCCAACCCCTTACCGCCCGCCGCCTCGATACCCTCAATCGTGCCAACGATATCCGCCTCGGTTCGGGCGGTCCCGACCACAGTCACCCCGGCCTCCGCCAACACCCGGGCGATGCCTGCCCCGACGCCCTTCCCGGCGCCGGTGACGATCGCGACCTGTCCGTCCAACCGGAACTGCTCCAATGCCATGCTGGACTCCTTCGGCCGCGTGCGACGGATGCGCCGTTCAATCTATGAATTTTACTGACTTTAGTCAATGAATCTCTGGCATTCAGGCTGGAAACAGCGTGTACCGTCCAACAATGACCAGATATTGCAAGCCTTTCTGAGCGGAGCACGTCATACTTGTCGGGTTAGCCCGGAAAATCAGACTCGAGTCAGGTCAATTTGCGAGGGATGAAATGGCTGTGACGGACCGGCTGTCGGCGCGAGAAGCGAAGCGCCTGCAGACAAGGGAGCGATTGATGGGCGCCGCGATCGCGGAGTTCGCCCGGGCCGGGATGGCCGAGGCCGACGTCGGCGCCATCGTGGCCGCCGCCGGCGTCGCCCACGGGACCTTCTTCTTCCACTTCCCCACCAAGGAGCATGTTCTGCTGGAACTGGAGCGCCGCGAAGAGGACCGTATCGCCAAGCAGTTCGCGCAATTCTTGAAGGCCGAGCACGATCTCGCTTCCGCGCTGAACGAGGCGGTCCGCCTGGTGGTGGGATTGGAACGACGGCTGGGCGATCGGCTCTTCAACGACTTTCTCGCCCTGCACTTCTCACAAACTCGTCCGCCCACCGAGGACGGCCGGGATCACCCCCTGATCGTATTGGTCGCCCGGGAGATCGCGCAGGCTCAAGAGTGCGGCGAGATCGATCCCGAGGTCAGCCCGATGAACAGCGCGGTGTTCTTCTTGCTCGGCCTGTACTCGTTGTTGATCACCACCAACCACTGGCCGACGGGCCGCGCGCTGCTGGAGGATTACGTCGCGCGGACGTTGCGGAGCGTGCAGCGCTGAAGAGCGTGGGCCTCAAGGCCATGTCACGCCGCGCAGCGGCGTAACGCCCAGTTTCTTGTGGGACACCGGTCGCTATTACGCCAGCTCTTACGCTGACTGTAGTCAGCCTGTTATAGTGCGCAGGCTATCCAATCAGCGTTGACGACCGGGGAGGGTTCGTGAATCCGCCGAAGCTGGGCCAGCCCAATGCCGACACCGTCGCCGCCCGCCCCGCTTCCGGTCTGACCATCGACGAGCACGTGGAGCGATCGCACCTGGCGCAGCGTCAGGCCGATAGATGGCTCATCTCCGGCAGCCTGCTGATCGGCACCGCGGCCCTGGGTGTCTTCGGCCTACCGCTGTTTCTCTGGGGCGTCCGGTTGCTCCGGCGGGCCCAGCGAGACGGCCTCTCGGTGCGGCCGATGCTGGTCACGCTGCTCGGCTATCTGGTCATCATCGACGCGGCCATCAACACCGTCGGATGGGCGCTTGACCTGGTGGCAAACCACACGCTGCTGGCCCGCGTGCTCCTCAACGGCTGGGGCAACATGTTCGATGCAGGCTATTTCTGGCACTACAACGAGCTGTGGGTCGGCGGCGCGGCCGGACCTGGCGAAAAGGCGTTGGAAGTCGGCCTGATCCTGACGGTGTTCACGATGCGCATCGCCGCCGCCATCGGCTTCCTGCAGATGAAGCGCTGGGGGCATCAGTGGATGGTCGTCACCTGCTGGATGGGCGTGGTGATCTGGATTACCTACGTCTTCAACATGACGATGTTCGCCGACGTGCGCTTCGCCGGCGTCGTGCTGCCGGTCGTCGGCTGGTGGCTCTACGACATCTTCTACATCACCCCGTTCCTCGCCATCCCCTACCTGCACACCGTCAACCG
>NZ_LZJB01000305.1:0-824 GCF_001666895.1 Mycobacterium sp. E3298 | reverse complement strand
TTGAGCCGCCGCAGCTCGCCGCCGGGGCGGTGCAGGATGACGACGCGCAGCGCTCCCACCTCGGAATTGGTGCCCAGCTCAACCACACCCACCACGGTAGCGGCGCCGGACCCGGCCGTCCCGGCGCCCGGCCACTCGAACGGGTGTGCGATAGACTGGGCGCCGTGGAGATGGCGGTACAAGGCTCCCTGTTCCAGCACACCGAGCGCAGGCAACTCGGTGACGGCGCCTTTATCGAAATCCGCGCCGGCTGGCTCACCGAAGCCGACGACCTGCTCGAAGCGCTCCTGACCGCGGTTCCGTGGCGGGAGGAACGCCGCCAGATGTACGACCGGGTGGTCGACGTGCCGCGGCTGGTGAGTTTCCACGACCTCACGGTCGACGAGCCGCCGCATCCCCTGCTGGCCCGGCTTCGGCGCCGGCTCAACGACATCTACGCCGGCGAACTCGGCGAGCCGTTCACCACGGTCGGGTTGTGCTGCTACCGCGACGGCTCCGACAGCGTCGCCTGGCACGGCGACACCATCGGCCGCAGCAGCTCCGAGGACACCATGGTGGCCATCATCAGCCTCGGCGCCACCCGCACGTTCGCCATGCGGCGGCGCGCGCGTCCTGCCAAAGGCCCGTCGTTGCGGCTGCCGCAGGCGCATGGGGATCTGCTGGTGATGGGCGGAACTGAATGCTGATGCGGGGGCCCACCGGCGCCGACGTCTTGGGCACGGCGTGCTCCCAGGTGCGTTGGCAGGATCCGCCCATCACCAGCAGATCCCCATGCGCCTGCGGCAGCCGCAACGACGGGCCTTTGGCAGGACGCGCGCGCCGCC
>NZ_LZJB01000304.1:0-629 GCF_001666895.1 Mycobacterium sp. E3298 | reverse complement strand
AAGATCTCCCACACCGACACGTCGAAGGCCAACGAATGCGCATGCGACCACACCCCCGCCGCCGGCAACCCCGCATCCAGCGAACCGATCAACGCCGTCACGCTACGATGCGAAACCCCAACACCTTTGGGCACACCCGTGGTACCCGAGGTGTAAATCAGATACGCCAGCCCGTCGGCGCCCGGCTCCGCCAGGACGGTGTCGGGCACGGTGTCGAGGCGCCGATCGCCGACCTCCACCACCGGCACACCGCGGCCCTCGAATCGCGCTGCCAGATCGGCGGTGCTGACCGCGACCACCGGGGCGGCGTCACCGAGCATGAACTCGATCCGGGTGTCCGGGGCGGAAGGATCGATCGGCAGGTACGCCGCCCCGGTCTTGAGCACCGCCAGCATCGCCGCGATCGCCTCGGCCGACCGCGAAAACAGCAGCGCCACAATCTGTCCCGGTCCCGCACCGTGGGCCACCAACAACCGCGCCAGCCGGGTCGAGGCCTCGTCGAGCTCGCGGTAGGTCAACGTTAGGCCCGCACCCGACACCGCCACCGCCCCCGGCGCGCGGGCCACCTGCGCAGCGAACAACCCGGGCACCGACACCGACCCCGGCACCGGCGCACTCAGAACCGCCCG
>NZ_LZJB01000303.1:0-14339 GCF_001666895.1 Mycobacterium sp. E3298 | reverse complement strand
CGGTGGACCGCCCGCGGGTCGCGCGATCTCGCCAATCGGCGTTGTGCTGCTTGGCTTTAGTCGAGCAACAGCGAGGTGATGGTGACTTCGGAGGCCGGGGCGCCATCCTCGCCGCCGCCGGCCACGCCGGCTTTGGCGATCTTGTCCAGCGTCGCCAGCCCGTCGGGCTGAATGGTGCCGAAGACGGTGTACTGGGGCGGCAGCTGGGAGTCCTTGTACACCATGAAGAACTGGCTGCCGTTGGTGCCGGGCCCGGCGTTGGCCATCGCCAGGGTGCCGCGCGGGTAGAGGACGGGCTGCTGCGCCTTCGGGTCGTTCGGCGGGTACTGGTCGGTCGGATATTCGTTGGCGAACTGGTAGCCCGGGCCGCCGGTGCCGTCGCCCTTGGGATCACCGCATTGCAGGACGCCCAGGTCCGCGGACGTGGTCAGCCGGTGGCACTTGGTGTTGTCGAAGTATTTCTGACCGATCAGGCTCGCGAAACTGTTTACCGTGCAAGGGGATTCGTTGTTGGCCAGCATGAGCCCGATCCGGCCCTGGTTGGTCACCATGCTGGCGCTCACCTGGGCCGGGTCGGTTGGCACCTTGCCGGTGCGCGGCGGCTTGACCTGCTTGGCGGCCGGTTCCGGTGACGCCGGGTACTGGCAGTTGGCGCCGAGGTCGGCCGACGGCTTGAACGCCGGCAACGGCGGGACGGGCGGCGTCGGCCCGGCGGGCGTGGTGGTCTCCGGGGAGCTGCTGGGGGCCGAGGTGGTGGAGCTGGCCGCGCTGTTGCTCTTGTGCTCGTGCTTGGTGTTGATCACGGCGAGCACCACCGCGACGACCACGGCGACGGCCACCAGCGAGCCGGCGGCGATCACCACGATCCGGCGCATCTTGGCTTGCTTCGCGCGGCGCTCCAGCTGCCGTTCGAGCTTGCGCTTGGCGTTGGCACGTCGCTGTTCGTTGGTCGGCACGGCCGTATGCCTCCATGGTCGGTAGGTCGGGGGCCCGCAAAAGGCGTCGGTGGCCAGCTCAGGCTAATGTGGGCGCCGCGACCGGTGTCAAGTGGGGCCCGTGGGAAACTGGGAACCGTGTTGATCACCGGATTTCCCGCCGGCATGTTGCAGTGCAACTGCTATGTGCTGGCTGAGCGGCCGGGAACGGACGCCGTCATCGTGGATCCGGGGCAACGGGTGATGGGCCCGTTGCGGCGCATCCTCGACGAGAACCGGCTGACCCCGGCCGCGGTCTTGCTGACCCACGGGCACATCGACCACATGTGGTCGGCGCAGAAGGTGTCCGACACCTACGGCTGCCCGACCTTCATCCACCCCGAGGACCGGTTCATGCTGAAAGACCCGATCTACGGCCTGGGCCCGCGGGTGGCCCAGCTGGTGGCGGGCGCCTTCTTCCGCGAACCCAAGCAGGTCGTCGAGCTGGACCGCGACGGCGACAAGCTCGACCTGGGCAGCGTGACCGTCAACGTCGACCACACCCCGGGGCACACCCGCGGGTCGGTGGTCTTCCGGGTGTCGTCCGACAAGGACGACAAAGACTATGTGTTCACCGGCGACACCCTGTTCGAACGCTCGGTGGGGCGCACCGACCTGCACGGCGGCAGCGGCCGCGACCTGCTGACCTCGATCGTGACCAAACTGCTGGTGCTCGATGACGACACGGTGGTGCTGCCCGGGCACGGCAACGCCACCAGTATCGGCGCCGAGCGCCGCTTCAACCCGTTCATCGAAGGCCTGAGCCCGTGACCGAGTTCTCGTCGTTTTCCGGGCCCAAGGGGGTGCCCGACTACGTGCCGCCCGAGTCGGCCCAGTTCGTGGCGGTGCGCGACGGGTTGCTGACCGCCGCTCGCCGGGCCGGCTACGGCGACATCGAGCTGCCCATCTTCGAGGACACCGCGCTGTTCGCCCGCGGCGTCGGGGAATCCACCGACGTGGTGTCCAAGGAGATGTACACGTTCGCCGACCGCGGCGACCGCTCGGTGACATTGCGGCCCGAGGGCACCGCGGGGGTGGTGCGCGCGGTGATCGAGCATGGGCTGGACCGCGGAGCGTTGCCGGTCAAACTCTGTTACGCGGGGCCGTTTTTTCGCTACGAGCGTCCGCAGGCCGGCCGCTATCGGCAGCTGCAACAGGTGGGCGTGGAGGCGATCGGCGTCGACGACCCTGCGCTGGACGCCGAGGTGATCGCGGTCGCCGACGCCGGCTTCCGGTCGCTGGGGCTCGACGGGTTCCGCCTGGAGATCACCTCGCTGGGCGACGACAGCTGCCGCCCGCAATATCGGGAACTGTTGCAGGAGTTCCTGTTCGGGCTGGACCTCGACGACGAAACCCGCAGGCGCGCCGAGATCAACCCGCTGCGGGTGCTCGACGACAAGCGCCCCGCGGTGCGGGCCATGACGGCCGGCGCGCCGGTGTTGCTCGACCACCTGTCCGACGTCGCCAAGCAGCACTTCGACACCGTGCTGGCCCACCTGGACGCGCTCGGCGTGCCGTACGTTATCAACCCGCGCATGGTGCGCGGCCTGGACTACTACACGAAGACCACCTTCGAGTTCGTGCACGACGGGCTGGGTGCGCAATCGGGCATCGGCGGCGGCGGCCGCTACGACGGCCTGATGCGCGAGCTCGGCGGCCAGGACCTGTCCGGGATCGGGTTCGGGCTCGGCGTGGACCGCACGCTGCTGGCGCTGCGCGCCGAGGGCAAGAGCGTGGGGGAGACCGCGCGCTGCGAGGTGTTCGGGGTGCCGCTGAGCGAGCAGGCCAAGCTGAAGCTGGCGGTGCTGGCCGCGCGGCTGCGTGCCGGCGGGGCCCGCGTCGACATGGCCTACGGCGACCGGGGTCTCAAGGGCGCGATGCGCGCGGCCGACCGTTCGGGCGCCCGTGTTGCGCTCGTGCTCGGCGACCGCGACATCGACGCGGGCACGGTCGGGGTGAAGGACCTCGCGACGGGCGAGCAGGTTTCAGTGCCCGCCGATTCGGTTGTCGCCGAAGTTCTTTCGCGACTCGGGCGGTAGTGCTATTTCTTGCTCGGAATGACGATGACGACGATCAGGGTGAGGATCGAGAAAAACAGCCCGAGAATTCCCCAGCCCAGCGGGTTGCGTCCCTTCATCATTGCGATTAATCCGCACACAATTGCGGCGATGACGCTGCCGATGGCGACGAAAATTCCCTTGATGCCGCGGAGGATAAAGCCCGCGGCGACCGGGTCCGAACTCGCCAGGATCACCGAATGCAACATGTCAGGTCCTTTCGTGAGGGGCCCTGTCTTGATACCCGCCCGAATGCGGGATAAAACCGCGGCCTGTTTTATGCGCTAAACCGGAAAGGCGGTTATCCGCGCGGATAACCGCGCCGGACCGTGCGATCCAGAATGCCCAGGGTGGCCCGCAATGCGCCTTCGGATAGAATCGGGAAAATCCCGGCTTCGCGCCACTTCGGGTCGATGTTCGACCAGTCGTAGAACGAGGTGACCACGGTGGCCGAGCCGTCTTCGGTCGGGTGCAGTTCGTAGCCGTAAACGTGGCCGATCGGCGGCTGAATCTGGCCGAGGACCGTCCACGCGATCAGGCGGTCCCGCTCGAATTCCTTGATGTCGACGGTGACGTCATATTTGCCGAATTGCGGAAAATCGTTCAAGGCCTCGCGGTCCATGTGGACGACGAATTGGTCGCCGACACCGTTTACCGGGGCGCCCTCCGCGTCCTGAAGCATTCCGGACGAGTCGATCGCGACGTGGCCCTGCGGGTCACACAGCACGGCGAAAATGTCCGCCGGCGGGGCCGCAATCGTGCGCTGAACCTCGATGCGTTCGGTCATCATTTCCTCGCAGCCGTCGTGGATACGACACGATCGTCGCTCACTCTACGACTCGGCTGCCGCGCGCCGACGCCGATCCGCGCGGAGCGCGCGATGGGGTGGGGTTCATCAGCCGTCCGTGCGCCCTGCGCGACTACGGCAATCAGGCGTCATTCGCCGATCGGGCACGCGCGGCGTGGCGGGAGGCGGGCCGGTCAGGGCAGCCGCGGCTGCACGCCAGCGTGAACTTCGCGTTCGGCGATGAGGACACCGTCGGGCTCGGCCGGGAGCATCTGCGGCGCTACTACGGATTCAAACCGGACTACGCAGCGCTCAACGTCGCCGACATGGTGACCACCCCGCAGGACGCGGCGGCCACCGTGCGCGCCTACCGCGACCTCGGTTTCGATGGGCTGGTGTTCCATCCCAGCGTCGCGGCGCTCGACCAGGTGGATCGCCTCGCCGACGCCGTCCTCTGAACCGCCGCGCCCGAGACCATGTCATCTCGCACCGGGCACCCGTTCGTCGTCCGCGCCGACGACTTCCCAGTCTTTGAGGTTGGCGACGGGACCGAAGAGATCGGTTGGCACGTCGGGCGATAACGGCTTGCCGCGTAGGACTCGATGAGGCCAGTCGCGGTTGGCAAGCGCCGGTTTGGCCAGGGCGACCACATCGGCGGCGCCCGAGTCGATGATGGCGGCGGCGTCGCGCGGGTCGTCCAGATGGCCGTTGGCGATTACCGGCAGCTTGCTGAATTGCTTTGCCAGCTGCGCGAGCGAGCTGTCGCTTCCGGCGAATGCTGGTGCCAGCGCGCGATATTCGGTGGTGTGGATGTAGTCGATGCCGGTCTCGCCCAGCGTGCCGAAGATGACGGCCGCGTCCTCCTCGTCGCCGGCCCACCGATGGTGGTTGTCGGAGACCTTTCCCTGGGAGATCCGGATGCCGACGGCGATGTCGTCACCGACGGCCGACGCGACGTCGTGGCAGACCTCGGCCGCCAGGCGTACCCGACCGGCGGTATCGCCGCCGTACTCGTCGGTGCGCGTATTCAGATAGTCGGTGAGAAATTCGTCGAGCAGATAGCCGTTGGCTCCGTGGATCTCCACGCCGTCGAACCCGGCGTCGCGCGCCTGCCGCGCCGCATTCACGAACGCCCCGCGGACTTGGTTGATGTGCTCGGCGGTCATCGCTTGGGGAATCTTGAACGGACCCGCACCCCGGTACATGGGCAGCTGATCGCCTTTCGGCCGAACTGCGGACGGCCCCCAGGTGATCGGCGTGTGCGGGTTGCCTTGCGACTGGCTGCCGGCGTGCATGAGCTGGGCGAAAAATTTGGCCCCGCAGTTGTGCACGCCGTCGATGACCGGTCGCCAGCCGGCCGCGTGAGCTGCGTTCGCGATGCCCGGCTGGAACAGGTACCCCTGGCTGGTCTGATCGTCGATGTAAAGCCCTTCGGTGATCAACAGCGCGAAGCCGCCCTCGGCGAAAATGCGGTAGTAGGACGCGATCCGGTCGGTGGGCACGCCGTCGGCCGTCGCGCTCACTCGCGTCATGGGCGCCAGCGCGACCCGGTTGGTGAGGGCGACGTTGCCGATGGTTGCCGCCTGGAAGAGCGTCTGATGTGGTGGGCGAATTCGGTCGGGCACAGGTCATCCATTTACGTGTCGGTAATACGGGGTCGTGATGGGCGCTACCGTCAGGAGCGCTGCCCATGGTCTCGACGAAGCTGAACGAGATTCACGGCGGCCAACAGCATGAAAACCAGGGGGATGATGGGAGGCTTTACTTTGAGCGGGAGGACATTGGCGGGCACCTCCGGGTGCACGTGCACATAGGTGGCGCCCGCCATGTTGGCGATCAGCCCGGCCGAGGCGGCGGACGCGATCGGGCCGACGAGATTCGAGGTCTCCCGCCCGACGCGGGCGGCCGAAAGCAGGCCCAGCCCGATGGATATCTCCCCGGCGATACCCATGGGAATGCAGAGTCGCGGCAGCCCGCTTTTTGTGATCTGGACGTCGAACCACGAACGAAATGGGTCGAAGAACTTCAAGAACCCAAACAAGAACATCGTCGAACCCAGGAACATCGAATTATATTTCACGGCCTTGTTATCCGATATCGGCGTCATGATTCCTCCCTCGCAGGGTGGACCCCGCCGCGACCGGCGTCGGGAGCGGTTCGGTGCGGGGGCATGTCGCCTTGTTCGCGGGTCGGGCAGTCCACGCGAAAATTGTGCTGAAGCCAAAATGGACTATCAAGTCCAATCCGCTTTACACTTCGCGCATGTCATCAGAGGAGCGCCCCGGCGCCGGGCGCCTGACGACTCGCGGTGCCGCGACCAGGGCCCGCATCGTCGCCGCCGCGGCATCGCTCGTCCGCGGGCAAGGCGTCGCCGGGACGAGTCTGGACGACGTGATGGCGGCGACCGGCACAAGCAAGTCGCAGCTATACCACTACTTCGCCAATAAGGACGCCCTCATCCGCGAGGTTGTGAAGACCCAACTCGGCGACATCATCGCGGCACAGCAGCCCAATCTGGGCGACGTGTCGTCCTGGGAGGGTCTGCAGCGGTGGTGCGACCACGTCGTGGCCATGACCCGCGCGACGCAAGGCGTCGGGGGTTGTCCGTTGGGCTCGCTCGTGGGTGAGCTTGCCGAGCGGTCGGATTCGGCGCGCCGGGAGCTTGCGCAAGCCTTCGCCGAGTGGCAGTCATATCTGTCCGCGGGTTTGGCGACGATGCGCGACAGCGGCGAACTCTCCGCAGCTGCCGACCCTGCCGAGCTCGCATTGGCCATCATGAGTGCGCTGCAAGGCGGACTCCTGATGGCGCAGACGATGCGCAACGCGCGACCTGTCGAGCTCGCCGTGGACATGGCGCTGGGGCACGTCGCTGCCTTCCGTCGCGGTCCGTGAAATCACCTGACGGATCCGGCCTTGGCCGGTTCCGTTGGCGCCGAGATCGTTTCGCGGTTCGCGTGGGAGCGCGGACGGTTGCCGGATGTCAGCTGGGCCCGGGCCAGGCGTGCGACGATGAGCGGTGCTGCGTCTGATGAGGTGATCCGTTCGGTGGTCGGTCGCTATGCGGCTTGGGATTAGGGGTCCTCGTGGTCCACTGTGAGGCGAACGACCGGAGCGACGTTGCGTTGGGCTGCTTGACGTTTTAGTTGCAGCGCAATGTGCGGTCGTCAAGGGCGTGGAGCCGCCCGAAGAGTTTTCAGACCGCAGATCGACCGCGGTTTCTCTACCAGGTGCGTGCAGCTTGCAGCGCCACTGCGACTTGGGCCAGCCAGAAATTGTCGGCCAGCGGCCGTCCGGTGAGTTCGGCGAATCGGCGCAATCGGTAGTTGATGGTGTTGCGGTGACAGTGCAGTTCGTCGGCGGTGGCCGAGACGGACTGGCCGCGCTGCAGCCAGGTGTCGACCGTGGTGAGGAGTGGTTCGCGCCGTTCGGCTGGCAACTCGAGTACTGGTCCCAGTGTGGTTGTCACCACGGATGCGGCGGCGTCTGGCGAGCTGGCGAGCAAGACCGCGATGACGTCGCGGTTGTAGCGGGTGCTCGGGCGACTGTTCGACGAGGCTGACATGGCGACTTGAGCCTGAGCGCGGGCTTTTGAGCAGTCGGCGATGTCGGTGAAGGGGCTGCTGAGGCCAATCATGACGGGGATGTCGGTGCAGATGGTGGCGGCGATGGTGTCCAGCGCGTCCGCGCGGTTTCGTCGAAGCGATACGACCCCCAATTGCGCATGGGACGTGAGACGAAACCACGAGTCCTGAACGGCGGGCTGCGCCGAGATCAGCGTCTCGATGTCCGGAGGTGAATGCTGCACCGAAGGCTCAGCGCTGGTTGCCGAGATGATCGTGAGCTGGCCCGTCCGCGGGAGACCGAGGGCGGCGACCGCGTCCCAGAACGCTGCCCCGATGCTGGATTCGTTGAACAGCACCGTATCGAGGAGGGCGGCACGAACTTGTTCGTTGCGTCGGGCGTTGCGGATGTCGATTTCGCGGAAAACCGCGTGTGCGCGAAGCGAATTGGCGTTCATCCAGGCGAAGATGGACGGTGTCGCCGCGATGAGGGCTTCCTTTTCGATTTCCCCGGTGTCCGCCAGGCGTGCGAGCTCGTCCCAGATGGTCGCCGCGCCGAGGCGGTAGGCGTGCAACAGACTTGACTGCGTCAGACCTTGGCTGGCGCGGTGATGAATGGCGGAATCGAAGCTGTGGTGGCCGGGGTCAGTGCCGCGGTCGATCCATTCGAGCATCTCGTCGAGGTACTCGGCGATGTTGCCCCTAACGGTCTCGCCGTTGTCGTCGTCGATGGGCAAATAGTCGGGTACTTCTGCGCGCAGCCGGGCGAGGACCTTGGTCACGATTGCGCCCGACTGTTGTCGCACGCGATTGGTGAGCACGGTCAGCGGTCGTTGCTGCAACATGTAGCGGATCGTAAATCGCCGCGCCCCGTTGTGCCCCCGCACAGGTTTCGTGATCGTAAATCTGGGCTGCTGTTCATTGTGAAGTTCACGCAGAACGATCACGCTTCTTGCTGTGAACGCCCCCTCCGATCAGACCATCGTTTTGATCCACGGCCTGTGGATGACACCCCTGGCATGGGAGGACTGGGTCGCGCGTTACCGCGCTCGCGGTTTCTCGGTCCTGACACCGGGCTACCCCGGCGTGGCCCCCGGCCCGGCCGGAGTCGCCGCGCTGCGCGAGAACCTCGCACCCTTGGCGGACCTCGGGGTGCGGGAGGTCTTCGACCATCTCGCCGAGATCATCGAGGAACTCGCCGAGCCGCCGATTTTGATGGGCCATTCCTTCGGCGGCACCTTCGTGCAGCTCCTGCTCGATGCCGGCTACGGGCGAGCCGGGGTGTCCATCGACGGTGCCGCCGTCAAAGGCATCAAAGCGCTGCCGTTCTCCGAAGTGCGGGCTACATTCCCGGTATTGAAGAATCCCGCCAACCTGCACCGTGCGGTGCCCATCACGCCCGAGCAGTTCCATTACGCGTTCACCAACACACTCACCGAAGCCGAGTCTGCGAGTGCCTATGAGCGGTACGCGGTTCCAGTACCGGCGCGCATCCTGTTCCAGGGCGGCCTGGCCAACTTCACACACCGCGCGGCCACCACGTACAACTTCGCCAACGACGACCGCGCGCCGCTGCTGTTCATCGCCGGCGGCCACGACCACATCCTGCCGCCCGCTGTGCAGCACGAGAACTACACGAAGAACGCCAAACACTCGGCCGCGATCACCGCCTTCAAGCTCTTCCCTGAGCGAGACCACTTCACTTGCGGCGCACCGGGATGGGAAGAAGTCGCCGACTTCGCCTTGTACTGGGCGCTGAACCCCGTGCCCGGGGAACTCGACTGACTCCTTTCACAACTGCGAACGAAAGCAACGGCCACCCATGACCACAGTGCGCGACGCCATCCTCGACCTGTTCCGCTCACACAATCTGACCACCTGGTTCGGTAACCCCGGCTCCTCGGAATTGGCTCTGCTGCAGGACTTTCCCGACGACTTCCGCTACTTCCTGGGCTTGCAGGAGATGATCCCGGTCGGGATGGCCGACGCCTACGCGCAAGTCACCCGCCGTCCCGCCGTGGTCAACCTGCACACCGCCCCCGGCATGGGTAACGCGCAAGGCCAGATCTACAACGCCTACGTCAACAAGACGCCGCTGATCATCACCGCGGGCAACCAGCGCCGCAACATGCAGAACCAGTACTGCCTGCTGACCAATCACGAACCCACCACCACACCAAAGCCGTTCGTGAAGTGGGCCGCCGAGCCGGCGACCGCCAGCGAGTCCCCGGCCGTGCTGGCCCGGGCCATCCACCTGGCCACCACCCCGCCGATGGGCCCGGTGTTCGTCTCGCTGCCGATGGACGACATGCCGATCGAACTGACCGACGGCCAGCTCGCCGACATCGCGGTGGTGCGCGAACGCACGGTGACCCACGCAACCGGTTTCCCGACCGAGCTGGCCGAGCAGGTCGGCGCACAACTCGACGCCGCCACCTCCCCGGCGATCATTGTGGGCGGCGATATCGACCGCTACGACGCGTATGACGCGGTGATCGAGCTGGCCGAGCGCACCGAATCGCCGGTATACACCGCACCATTGACCGGCTGGAGCGGCTTCCCGGAGAATCACCGGCTCTATCACGGCGCGCTGCCCCCGGGGGCGGGCTGGATCTCCGGGCTGCTCGCGGGCCACGACCTGATCCTCACGATCGGGACGCCGGTGTTCCGCTATTACCCGCTGGTGCCCGGGCCGTACCTGCCCGAGGGCGCTCGCTTGATCCAGATCACCAACGATCCCGACGAGGCCGCCCGCGCCCCCGTCGGTGACGCGATCGTCGCGGACATTCGCGCCGCCACTCGGGCCTTGGCGGCGGCGGTCAAACCCACCCAGCGCTCCGCGCCCGCGCCACGCGCCGCAGTCCCCGAACGGGTTTCGGAGCAGGTGCCGCTGAAGCCCGCGGATCTGTGGACCGCTGTTGCTCACGCCGCACCCGCGGACACGCTATGGGTCAGCGAAGCGGGCAGCAACGAGATCACCATGACCGAAAGCATCCGTCCGGGCAATCCGCGGTCACATCTGTCGGCCGCCGGCGGGGGACTCGGCTGGGGCCTGCCGGCCTCGGTCGGTGCTCAAGTCGCGGCTCCGGACCGGCCGGTCGTGTCGTGCATGGGTGACGGCTCCATCCACTATGCGATCACCGCGCTGTGGAGCGCGGCGCGCTACAACATCCCCCTCACCGTGGTGGTGGCGTCTAACGCCGAATACGGTGTGGTCAAAGAGTTCGGCGTGTGGGAAAAGACCCCGAACGTCCCCGGGCTCGACATCCCCGGCCTCGACATCGTCGCGACCGCGGCCAGCTACGGCGTCGACGCCCACGAAGCGCACAGCTCCGACGAGGTATTCGAACTGGTCAAAGCCGGCATCGCCGACCGCGACCGTCCCACCCTGATCAACGCCCGCACGACACCCGTGCCCGGGGGATTCGGCAGCTAGGAGACTTCTGGTGGACGGCACGATCATTTCGGCGTTCGCCGCGGCGCTTCAGGGCCGCGACGCGGTGGCCGCCGACGAGGCCACCCTGGCCGAACACACCAAAGATTACTGGGGTTTCGGCCGACAACCTGGTCTGGTGTTGCGCCCGCGCAGTCGCGACGACGTCGTCGCCGCCGTCAAAGTTGCTGCTGAACATCATGTTTCGTTGGTTACCCGCGCCGGCGCATCGAACTGCAGTGCCGGAGTCATGGCCGGCGCGGACCGCGTGGTGATCGATCTGACCCAGATGAACCAGATCCTCGACATCAACCCGGCAGCTCGCACGGCTCGGGTCCAGCCCGGTGTCATCAACTTCGATCTGCAACAGCAGCTAGCCCCACACAAACTGGTGTTCTCACCCGACCCGGTATCGGCACATCTGGCTAGCGTCGGCGGCAACATCATCGAAAACGCCGGTGGGCCACACGCTCTCAAGTACGGCGTCACCTACAACCACGTCCTCGGCGTCGAAGCGGTTCTGGCTGATGGCACCGTGATCAACCTCAGCGCGGCCGACGACGGCCCGGATCTGCTCGGGGTGCTGATCGGGTCGGAAGGTACTCTTGCGATCCTCACGGAGGCGACCGTCGCGTTGCGCCCCATTGCGCCGGTCACTCGCAGCCTGATGGGCAGCTTCGACACCGCCCGGGAGGCAGCTGAAACCATCTCCGCGATCATCCGGACCGGGACCGTGCCCGCGGCGGTCGAATGGCTCGACCGAGCCGGCATCAACGGCCTGCAGCAGTTCACCGACACCGGCTATCCCACCGACGCCGACGCGATCGTGCTCATCGACGTCGACGGGACCGCCGCCGAGGTCGACCGCGACGGCGCGATCGTAGAAAAGGTTTTGCGACAACACGCCACCGAGGTGCGCCGCGCCGATGATGACGACGCCCGCGCCAAGCTCTGGTACGGACGCCTGCACGCCCCGGACGCCGTCGTGCACAGCGGCAAAGGCTTCTTCATCGGCGACGTCACCGTTCCGCGCCAACACATTCCGGAGATGCAGCAGGCAATCCAGGACGCCGCCAAACGACACTCGGACGCCCTGCTGTTCATCGCCGTGACCGGACATGCCGGAGACGGGGACCTACACCCGACCACCTTTTACGACAAGGAGAACCCCGACGCGCCCGCGGCTTTGGAAGCCGCCAACAACGAGATCATCGAAGCGGCATTGAAGCTGGATGGCACGATCACCGGCGAGCACGGGGTGGGCACCGAGAAAATCCAATTCATGACGAAACGCTTCACCCCGGTCGAGATCGCCGCGCAACGCATCCTCAAGCGGGTCTTCGATCCCGCGCACACCTTCAACCCCGGCATCATGTTGCCCGAACCCTCACCAGAAGAACCCGCGCTGCCTGCGTTCGAAGCCGCCGTGCGCGCGGCGCTCGAAGGTCATCCGAACACCGCACCGCACGCCGACGGCGACGACACCACGGTCGAGGTCAACACCGGCAACTTGAACCTGGTGGTCGGCGCCGCGGTCACCCTCGGCGACCTGTCGCGCAAACTCCACGAGCAAGTTGTGACCTGCCCGGCCGTCCCAATGGAGGGCCTCGACCGCACCGTCGGCGAACTGATCGCCAACGCGACCGGCCAGGAACGCCTCGAGGTGCGCCACGGGCTGCTCGGCGTCGAGGTCGTCCTCCCCGACGGTGCCGCCGCTGCCCGCTTCGGCGGCCAGAACATGAAAGACGTCGCGGGCTACGACACCAAACGGCTGTTCATCGGCGGGGGAAACGCATTCGGGACGATCACCAGCGCTGTCTTCAAGATCGCGGTCGCACGGTAGACCGATGTCCTGGCAGATGCATGCCATCGCTACCTACGGGCGAGTCGTCCGTCGACCTCGCACCTATGCCACTGCGCGAAGCGCGCGCGCCTATCTCAATCGGCCCAAGAACAGCGGCGGGCCACCGCCTGGGATCGCGACGTCAGCTCGTTACCGTCTGACCCGTGCCACCGTGGGCGGGTTCGATTGCTACACAGTGCAATCGGCGAGCGGTACGCCAATTCCTGCCCGCGGCCCGTCGGTGGTCTACGTCCACGGGGGCGCCTACGTCAACCAGATCGCGCCCGCGCACTGGAAACTCGTCTGCGCGATCGCCGACGCGACCCGGCGCCCTGTGCACGTCCCCCTCTACGGACTCGCGCCGCAGCACCATGCCGAGGAAGCGATCGACTTCCTCGGGCACGTGATCGGCCGAGCCGCGCATGACGGGCCCACCTATCTGGCCGGTGACTCCTCCGGCGGGGGCCTGGCGCTCGCCGCTACCCAGGCGACCATCAGCGCCGGAGCCACCCCGCCGCTCGGGCTCACCCTGATCAGTCCGTGGCTCGACATCGCACTGACCAATCCCGCCATCCCAACCCTCGCCAAGCGCGACCCCTGGCTCGCGGTTCCCGGCCTGCGCGAGTGCGGCCGCGTATGGGCCGGACATCTCCCGGCGGACGACTACCGGGTCAGCCCCATCTTCGGTGCGCTGCACAATCTTCCACCCATCGACCTCTACGTCGGCGACCGCGACATCTTCGTCGCCGACTGCCGCCGGCTGCGGGACACCATCGGCACCGGCCGCATTGCCTACCACGAGCAGCCCGGGGCGATTCACGTCTACCCGCTGCTGCCCGTTCCGGAAGCCAAGCCCGCACGCCGCGCACTGCTCGGCCACATCGACGCCGCCCTCGTCAAAAGTGAGCAATTTTGACGAGTCGCACAGTCGGCCTCCCGCACACCACCACACTCGAAAGCCTGCGCTTCACCACGCTGGTGGCGCTGCCCAACGTGGCCGAGGGCCTCTTCAGCCGCCGACCCGCGGTAACCGCTGCGCTCAACCGAGCCGGTGTCGCCCGCAGCGCACACCGGCTGCTCACCGCGCTGCACCGGCGCTACGGTGACGGACCGATCTGGGTGAAGGTGGGAGGCAAGCCCACGCTGCTCGTCTTCGGCCCGGATCAGATCCGTTTCGTACTCTCCCACGCGCCGGAGCCTTTCGCGTCCGACCCCGAGCCCAAACTCTCCGGAATGAACAAATTCCAGCCGCACGCCCTGACCATCTCACGAGGCGACCATTGGTCCGACCGCCGCCGATTCACCGAGGCTGTCCTGGCGCAAGCCGCCGGTAGCGGCGCGGTCGCCCACCGGTGCGACACCGTCGCGGACCAGGAAGCCCGAGCCATGCCCGACAACCTTGACTGGCCATGGTTTCACAGCGTGATACAGCGAATCGCGCGCCGAATCATTCTCGGCGACAACGCAGCTGACGACCAAAAAATATCGGCGCAACTCGTGACGCTGATGGCCAAAGCCAACCCACCCGGCAGGGGAGACCCCGAGATTTTAGACACCTTCCTGACCGCGCTGAGCCGCTACGCTCAAGCCGCGGACGCACACAGCCTGGTCGGACAATTCGCCGCGGCGCCCGCCTCCGACGTCACGTACCCGACCCATCAAGTCATCCACTGGATGTTCGCGAT